>DAQB01000013.1:3134-15367 GCA_002502705.1 Thermoplasmatales archaeon UBA582
GGAGTTCTCGTCGGGGCAATGCAGCGGGTTGAGACTACTGCAGCTGCGGAACACAAGGTAGGTACCCTGAGAAATGATCCTATGGCGATCAGGCCGTTCCTAGCATACAACATGGCGGAATACTTTGCCCATCACCTTGATTTCGGTTCAAAACTTGAGAATCCACCGAAGGTATTCAACGTTAATTGGTTCAGGAAAGGAAATGATGGTAAATTCATCTGGCCAGGCTACAGATACAACATGTATGTGATGCTATGGGCAATTGATAGAGTAAAAAACAGAACAACCGGGTTTGAAAAAACACCAATAGGTTACATCCCTACTGCAGATTATTTCGCAGGGCATGGGCTTGAAATTAAAAATATCAATGAAATCCTCAGTGTTGATGCAACTGGTTATCTGAAGGAACTCGAAGAGGTAAAGCCATTCCTGGAATCATTTGGGGATAAAATGCCGGATGTGCTGTGGAAAGAGTTCTACGATCTCAGAGCAAGACTGGAAAATTCATTGAGATAAAAATATCTCAATTATTTCTTTAATAAACCAATAATCAGACCGACAACAAATACAACTACAGTGGATGTAACTACGATTAAACCGAACTTGGCCGTCTTGGCATAATTTATCACATAATCCACAATACTTGTAACAGATATTGATGGAATGAATGTAATTCCAGCAAATCCGGCAATTGCAACGGCTATTATGACCAGTATAAGTGCAGTGGCACCTTTCCTAATTGCTAGACCTATTAAAAGTCCATCAACGAAGAACAGTATGAACAGTATCTCTGTCTTAAATGGATCCAGGAATGAAGGTAGAACAAGGCTCATTAATATAGCATGATTATAGATCGTATATAATCCTTTGCCAGACACCGTGAATGGAGAGGCATCAATATTTCTTTTAAGTGTTCTAATGCAGATATTCATTTTTATAATGGAATCACCATCTTGTGCAACTAATAACTTTAAATAAAATACTGAGATGAAAGCATATGCCTCTCACGGGGAAAGAAACCTTTTTCAAGGCAAAGGATGGTTCTGAGATACAGATGTTTGCTGCTTCACCTGGTGATGGGAAAAAACATCCATCTGTAATAGTGGTACATGAAATATGGGGACTTGAGGAAAACATCCGGAGTATTGCTAACCGATTTGCGAAGAAAGGCTATAATGCCTATGCCCCTCATTTGTTTTCAAGATTTGGAAAGCACTTTACTGCCAAGAACATTGAAAGCGCAATGACAAGGTTTTTCTCTATTCCAGAAAAGGAACGCTGGTCACAGGATGGAATGCAGAAGGCTTTACAGACTGCATCTACAGAGGAAAAACAGATTATTGAAAAGATATTTGGATCCAGAAATGAGACAACAAAGACAATGGTAAAGGATCTGATTTCCCTTATGGAACACATTTCTAAGCAACCGGAGGCTGACGGTGACAAGATCGGCTCAATAGGCTTCTGCCTAGGTGGGGGACTTGTGTTTCAGCTGGCCGCCGATGCCCCTATAAAGGCAACTTCTGTTTTCTACGGCGCGAATCCGGATCCTGTCACAAGCATATCCAACATCAAAGGGAAAGTCATTGGAAGTTATGCAGCCGAGGATCCAAGAGTAAATGCCGGCATTGGCGCGATGATGGAATCATTCGTTCAAAGCAGAAAGGAAATTGAAGTTAAAATTTACGAAAACGCACAGCATGCATTCTTTAATGATCTGAGACCGACCTACAACAAAAAGGCAGCAGACGATGCATGGAACAGAACATTAGAATTCTTTGCAAGGGAGCTGGCGTAATGGAGAAAAAGAACAGCGAAAGCATCCTTTTTGATTGCTTCCTGAACTGGACTGAAACCATGATTACAGTAAATACAAAATCAAATCCTGAAAAAAAGGTTAATTAGATTTTCTATCCTTCCCTTTAATAAAATTGGAAATTTCGTTAAAAATTGAATCAGATATCATTTCAGCTTCTTCCCTGCTTTTAGCTCTGGCAAGGATCTCGACCTCTATTGCAGGTTTTCTTGACTCACTGTTTCTTGGGTGGCTTTTTATATAGACGTTTCCAGACGATCTTTTCATTATATCCGATATTAAGGAAGCAACCTGACTTTCCATCATTCCGCTATAAAACTTACTCGTATCTATCACCACAATAGATGGGTCCGTTAACTCTGGAAGAATAACTTCAAGAATCGATCTTGCTTCATTTGGCACTCCTGGCAATATCAGAATGATCTTCCCATTAAATTTTATCTCTAAACCCGGAGCTGTTCCCACCCTGTTCTCGATTATTCTGGCGCCATCAGGAATAAAAGCCATCTTCAACCTTTCACTCGTAAGTTCCACACCAAGTGCGATATATTTTTTCTTTATTAATTCAAGAGCCGTTGGGTCTTCTATTAATTTCAGTCCGAGTGCTTTTGCTATGGACTGAACTGTAATATCATCATAAGTGGGACCAAGGCNNACGCCAGTTGTTACTATCAGATCAGCTGCATTTAAGGCCTGTGTTAAAGCCCATGAAATTTCAGATTCATTGTCCTGAACAGTAAAACCACGATATACATCATTTCCTGCGAGCGTAAGTTTCTGCCCAATTTCCGCAGCGTTTGTGTTAACGGTTCTGCCTCGTAGCAACTCATTCCCAATGGAAATGATTACAGTTTTCATTACTTCTGGAAGAATAGAATGATTTATTTATTTGTCCCTTTTAGCACTTGTCTACAGTAGAGTATAGTAGAAAATAACGTCTAGTTTGGAGACATGTTTCCACAAACAACTCATTGCTCGGTTATTCTCTTATAATATTCCCTTTTGACCTTTTTCGACCAATACTTACCGATTAATTGAATAAACTGTTATCTCACCACTTTGAAAATGCTGCTGTTTTCAAATTCCTTGTCAAATGTTGCCAGTTTATCTATATGGTTAGATTCCACCACTTCAAGAATTGTACAGTCTGTGAAGCTAAATTTCGTATCTTTTTGATTTCTGAATCTGTTCCATGATGCTTCAAATATACTGTTGCCAACATCGAGTACAGGCATTGACTCCTTAATCAAATCCCCAGTTTTGACGGCCAAATACAATGATTTTGAACGGACCAAAATTACAGTTACTGTTTCATCAAACACGTACTCGGAAGTGATTGCTTGCCCGTGCTTTCCGGCCACTATTTCTTCCATTATTGAAACAGCTTTCTCATGATTTGTGTCTTTATCAACTATAAAGGCAACCAGTACACTTGTATCGATAAAGATCAAGTTGACTCACCGTAAAGCGTTTCGTCAACCTCCACACTCCATTTGACCGGTTTCTTTGTCTTGACTATAGCATTTAAATTCAGTATTCTTTCAATATGTAGCCTTTTACGCTCATCCTGTTTCTGTAGCCATTCAACCATTGCCTGGTTAAGAGCATCTCCAACATTCCTATGTTCCTCCAGAGCTCTTTCTCTGAATTTATTATAGAGTTTTTTATTGACCTTTCTAACAACAAGGATATCACTCCTTCCTTTTTTTTGAATATCAGGCATGGGTATAACAAGTATGACACAATATAAAACCTTATCTAATGATTCTCTGTGTAACTATTATAGATTCGAGGATTCTTTCATTCAAAATTGAGAATAAAGTGAAAATAAGAATTTAAGATAGAGGATGTTGACGTTCGTTTGAGATTTTTATTATTAATGGTTCGGAATTACCCATTGATTTCTATCCTCTTTGGATCAATGGTGCTCAACTCCTTTCGGATCTCTTGCCTCAATTCCTTTTGAGGTTGAGACTCCTCTGTCTTGCCTTTTTCTTTTACTGCAATATGAAATAATACTGATTTGATATTTAAATCGTAATTTAACTCGGTGGGACAAACTATTGAGAAGTTTACAGAATTTTCCCTTCTATCTATTAAATAACCTTAAATAAAATTATTAACTGAATTTATTTTCACCTCTCATTTGCCTGTATATCCATTCGTTCAACTCATGGAAAGGATAAAGTTCTTCGTTAAAGGAAAAATGTAGACTTTTAAAATATCAAAGAATTATACCCCTATTACAAAGCGGAGATTGCCGAGCCAGGTCAAAGGTGATGGATTTAGGGTCCATTCCCNNGGTTCGCCGGTTCGAATCCGGCTCTCCGCATTGATAGTATATTATTATATTCGAAATTGAGCAACTCAATAAAATTGTTATATTGTGTTTGGGGCATTGAAAGCCTTTGCTGTTGACCGTTCTAATAGATTAGAATTACAACTTTGGAGAGGGTGTTTCCCCTTTTAGTTGAACTGGATGATTCCCATATTAAAGAAGTTCCAAACTGGAACACAATTAGATTTTAATGATTAAACTCATCTAGATTCATGATTAAAGAAATTAATCCAATAATACTGTTTGTTAAAAATTTTAATGAATGCCTGTCTTTTTACAGAGACATATTAGGTCTAAAATTAGTCGGACGGACATCCGAAAATTCTAATTTTGCGACATTTGATGTTGGAGGGACTGATTTTTCAATTCATGGTGGGTATAATGGGAAAAGTAATGGTCCAATTCAAATTCACTTTGTCACCGACGATATTTATTCGGACGTTGACCGAATGAAGAATAATGGCACAAAGTTTTCAGAAGAGATTAAAGAAGTTCCATGGGGAGGTTTAGAGGCAACTTTTGTTGACCCTGATGGTAATGAGATCGACCTCTATCAGCTTAATAAACATTGATTGCATGAAATTATTCATAACTAGAATTGTCCCAATAAATTAACATACTAAATCGCCCTCAGAAAATTGAGAGAGATGATTGCTTATGTTTTTTGGCATCAGAAAATGGAGATGGTAAGCAGTAAAACATATGAAAATGCATTAATCACTTTTCATAGATCTCTTTACAACTTTGGGGTTAAAGGATATATCGGTTCACAGACCTTTAAGATCGAGGGGGCCTACTGGATGGGTGCTTCAGAATCTGGTTATGAAGACTGGTACCTTCTCAAAGATTCAAGTGTCATGGATAAACTTAATCAGGCGGCAGTATCAGGTTCAGTGAAGGATCCTCACAATACCGCTGCTCACATGGCTACAAGTCTGCATGCCGGTCTGTACGTCATAAAATCTCCCTATCCCTCTTTCTTAAGCGGTAAATCCGCCGTTTGGTTTACAAAACCTAGGGAAACGGATTTAAATCAGATTTTGAGTAACTATAGGAACTCAAATGACAATATAGGAGACCTTTGGATGAGACTGATGGTTTTAGGACCAACACCGGAATATTGCATTGTTTCCGAAAATAGGATGGGACTTCCTGAAGACCTGCATCCGGTAAATGTTAAAAGAAAACCAATTTCAGATTTTATAGGTACAATCCTTTCTTCGTATTAAATTACGAATAGTTAATTTCTGCCTTGATTTTAAAAACTATTTAGTTACCATTCCATGTCAAAAATGGAGCGGGCTTGCCGGGATTCGNNGTAATTACTTTTCCAGGCCAAAAATGGCAAAAATTGAGCGGGCTTGCCGGGATTCGAACCCGGGTAATAGGCTCCGAAGGCCAACAGGATGTCCTGGCTACCTCACAAGCCCATTCAGTAGATACTTAATAACTATAATTTAGCAGCGATAACAAGACTGTAAAAACTAAAGCATTTCAAGAGTTGACTGATTCGATGTTCCCTTTGGGAAAATGGAGTCCACAAGTCCCAATTCCTGTATATAACTCAAAAGACTCAGAATTTGTCCCCTGGACGCGCCAACCTCTGCAAAATTAAAACAGAGATGACATTCTGTGAGATAAGAAGAAACAAAAGCGCACTTACCGTGATCATAAAAAATACAACGCGAATTAATGGGTTTATCAGTTTCCATTGCATCTTGATTCTGGTATTTCTATTTATTTTTTGCATTTTAGAAAACCTCTTAAATAATTAGAAGGAATCCTGACGAATGGCACAATTCAAGTGTTATATATGCAATACTATTGTTAAAACAGGTGAAAAATTTACATTCACGAAAAGCGGATCAGTTCACTACGATTGTTTCATTTCAGCGAAGAGGAAAGAGCTTGGTTCAAAGAACGAGGAAAAATTAAGGGTTTTGTCGTTGATACTTGATTCTCAGCTTCAGCATCTGCTTGATATGCTCGCAATTGCTGAGGTTCCAGAGGATATGAAAGAAATTTTCAGGGTGAAGTACAAGGATATCGAAAAGGCATGCGGTGAGACCACAAGACAGATTTCTGAACTTTAAATTGCGCAGGTTTACCGATAACTTAGATTTTTACTCTTTTACCTGAATAGGTTAACTTGAAATTACCAAATTCCTGCATTTCCTCAAGTTCGTTCATAAAGAAAACCGGACCGTCCCGGCATAGTTGAAATCCTCCAATAGAACATGAATCGCATATGCCGATCCCGCATTTCATTGTTCTTTCAAGAGAGAGCTGTGCGTTAACGCCGATTTTCCGGAAGTATAGATATGCGTTATACAGCATGACCTCAGGCCCGCAGGCATAGATCATATCAAATTTCTTCAGGTCGATCTTTTTCAAGCCTTCAATAACGTTCCCCTTTATGCCCTCAGAGCCATCGTCCGTCGTGATAATTAAATTTTCATCAGTAAACTCATCTGCAAAAAGAATCTCCTCCTTTGATCTTGCAGCAACCAGACCAAAAGAACTGTTGTTTATAAGAGGGTGAAGAGATGCCATACCGGATCCCCCTCCAATTAATAGAATTCGCCCGCTGACGGTCTGAAATGGCCTTCCATACGGTCCCCTGAAAAATATCCTGTCGCCTGGACTGAGTGCCTGAATTGCCGCAGATGTTGGGCCATAATTCTTGACAGTGAATGCTTTTTCTCTGCCAATGTGAGAAATTGACATTGGTATCTCGCCGACACCGGGAACCCATATCATTACGAATTGCCCCGGAAGTATCCCGCTATCCCATTCGAAATAGATTGTTTCCACTGTTGGAGTCTTTCTTTCTTTTCGCTTAATAAAGGCAGTGATCATTTAACCACCCCGATTCCAACCATGTCATCAATCGATGAATATCCTTCCCTCTCCATGAATTGTAGAAGGTTGCTGTTTAGCTCGCCGAATATTTTTCTTCCTTTAGTCATCAGGGCCGTGCCTATCTGGACTGCTCTTGCACCGGCCATAATGTATTCCACAGCATCTTCATGGGTCTCGATGCCACCAACCCCTATAATATTGAAACCTGTTTCCCGATATACATCGTAAACGGCTCTCAGGCCAATCGGTTTAATTGCAGGCCCGGAGAGACCACCGTAAATGTTGGATAGGACTGGCATCCTTGCATGTATATCGATCCTTATTGCCCTTACTGTGTTGATCAATACAAGCGCATCTGCTTTGTGAGCCGCCTTTGCTATATCCAGTATATTAGTGACATTTGGTGTTAATTTTGCAAAAATTGGTACTGGAACTTTTAATTTCAGTTCATTAACAATCTGTTCAACCAGATCCGGATCACTGCCAACCTCGGACCCGAAGCCTTTAACATGCGGGCAGGAAAGATTTAATTCAATTGCGTCGACCCTGTATTTTTGCATCCTTATTGCGAGATTGGCAAACTCCTCAACCGTTGATGCGAAAATGCTTCCAATAACAGGGCGATTTGAGCCTTTAGCAATGGCTATTTCATCTCCAAAGGATTCTATTCCAGGATTGGCAAGGCCTATTGCATTGATAAGTCCGGCGGGTGCATCTGCAATTACCGGTGCCTGATATCCGTTCCTCTCATCCATGCCAATGGATTTTGTAACAACTGCAGCAGCTCCCTCCTCAAGGATCTTTTTCATTGTGTATCCATTTTCATCTAAAATCCCTGACGCGAGAATGTGTGGATTTTCAAGTTTCAGGGAAGCTATTTCTGTTTTCAGGCTTGAATCTTTCAACGCTTCATAATCGATATGTTTTATATATTGTTTCGAGCATCGAATGACAAAGGGATTTCTAATTACCTCAGTGTCGAACCGAGTTCTTCCGCAGGGAAATCCGTTAGCGTAATATACCCCGGACCTTTCAATATTTTTGAAAATGAATATATCCTCGCATTGTTAAAATCAAGCTGTCTGTCTGAAACAAATGTTCTTCCGCCAAGCAGGTAATAGGCCTGAGCCACATACGGATCCTGATAGAGCAGCACGAGACTTTCAGAAGTCCTCATATATTCTTCAAGTAGTTTTTGACTTATTCGCCCGGGAATAACAATCTCACTTGCACCTGAGATATATGAGTCCATGAGATCCTCCACCCTGAGAGGCAGGGACATAACCGTGATCTCAAAGTATTTGCTCAACTCCTGATATATCTTGAAGTTGAACCTGTTCTTGTTGATTGCATCAATGTCAACAACAAATACATTCTCAACCCCTGATAATAACATCTGTTGCATGTTTGATCTTGAAATTGCCTGCGAATCTTTTATCGTCACGCACGGAATGCTCAAAGTTACGTCCAATTTACGACGTTACTGGAAACAGTGATTTAACCTTTGACTTTTTGGCGATCACAAATTTTTGGACATGTATGGTCCATTCCTTGTATAACCAAGTTTCTTGAAATATTCTCTTACTCCTATTCCGCTTATCACATTGATTCTGTCCAGGCAGAATTCATCCCTTGTTATTCTTTCAGCTTCCGAAAGCAAATCCCTGCCTATGCCCCTGTGCTGCCATTTGCCTTCTGAATTGCTCCCGACAGGTACTGCCTGTCCGAATACCTTGATCTCTCTAACCAGTCCGGATCCTGAAGTGTCATTTCTGTGAGCCTTTATCGAAGGTTTGCGCAGCCTAATAAAACCAGCAATCAGCCCATCACCGGTTTCATATGACAGGAAAACCTCCTTTCCTTGACTTGCGTTGTAATCTGCTCTTTTCATATCAAGGTGCATCTTTTCGTTAATCTTTGAGCCTACTTCACGTGATCTTATTTCATTGGTGACCAGCCCCATTTCTCTAAGGCGCAGGTCAATCAGATTCCTTATATCGCTTCTCTTTACACCGGCCTCAATAAACTGCACCGGTATGTCTCGCTGCATTCTTTGAACCCGAATCCATGGCGGCATCCTGGATAGAAAGTAAGCGATAGTATCAACAGCCTCCTCTGTATCCATCGGTTCATATTTTCCAGCTTTCCATAAGCGGTAAAGTGATGTTCCCTTTACAATCAGAGTTGGATAGATTTTGAGCATATCTGGTTTATACGCCTCGCAACTGATCATCCTGTCAAAGCTTTTCTTGTCATCGGAAATTGAAGACCCATACATACCGGGCATTAGATGATAAACTATTTTTAATGCAGCATCTTTTGATAACTGGGTGGACCTGACAATTTCCCTGATTCCATGCCCACGGTTATTCATCCTTAATATCCTTTCATTCAAATTTTGAACGCCGAGTTCTACCTTTGTTGTACCGTAATCAAGTGCAAGATCAATCTGATTTTCAAAAAACCAGTCTGGTTTGGTCTCAACAGTTAATCCAATACACCTTCTTGCAGCTTTCTCATTAACCAATATTGAATCATCGATAGATGGCGATATGCAACCATTCATGCCGTCGAGGCATCCCTTGATAAAATTCCGCTGATACTCTATTGATCTGGCAGTGAATGTACCCCCCATTACGATCAGGTCAACCTTGCTGGTATCATGCCCTATAGTTTCCAATTGCTTAAGCCGGTTGAAAACTATTTCGTAGGGATCATAATTATGATTCCTGCCCCTCAAGGCTGCGGGTTCATATCCGGTATATGCCTGTGGAGAATTATTCTCCTCTCCACCGGGACAGTAAATGCATTTTCCATGCGGGCAGTTTTCCGGTGAAGTCATTGCAGCAACGACAGCAACACCTGAAATAGTTCTTGTATTTTTTATTCTGAGAAATTCACGCTCTTTTTCATTGTAGGATGATGAATTTAATATCTCAGTATCTCCTGGTATCCAGTCAAGTTTCATTTCCTTTGCAATTCTCATCTTAGCTGCTTCAAGGTCTGTCTTTGATCTGATACGGCCGGATTTAATCTCTTTCTCTATAGATTCATAGAAATCCACGCTGCTTTATTTTACATAAATATAAAACGTTTTAATCTTTCTATTCTCACAAAACATTTTACTTCACTTTCTGATAACAGTCGATTAATATTCATGAGAGATACCATGCTCGAGGGCTCGTAGTGTAATGGATTATCATCTGGGCCTCCGGAGCCCAGGATTCGGGTTCGAATCCCGACGGGCCTGTATCAATATATGAAACTGGTTATATGCGAAAGTTTTCCAAAGTATCTCTTGGAGAAGATCGGTTTTCTCAAAAAAATATCATGTATCATCATCGCCGAATGGCTATTCAAATATACTTATATGTATGGAATCCTTTTAATTAAGGGTATTTCGCTTCATTAAATATGATCCCAATAGAAAGATTGCTTAATCCAAAGTCAATCCTTCTCTTTGATATTAAAGATTCATCACTATTAAGATTTGAAAAATCAAAAAGATCTCTGGTACCACCGCCGCTAATTTTTAAGGGTAATCAGTACATGGATATACAGCGATCTGGCAAGAAAGCTGGGGGTGAAGTGTTCTCACCAGACATTGCTTTCATAAATGCTGAAGACTCAAAGGTAAGTGAATATATCAACAATTGTATAGGTATTAAAATTCCGTTTGTGTTTTTAATCGGTAATCCAAAAGATCACTATTTAATATCAAATGAAATAAAGAAGTTAAATGAAAATTCAACAGGTGGGAATGAAAGCATTCTGATTGGACCTTATTCGAGCGGGTATTTGAATTCCTACACTGGTTTCGTATCTGGACCGTATTTTCCACCTGACTATTTTGGAGATGAAAACGGCAAGCTTGCTGTCATAATAGAAAACCTCAAATTAAACCGCGAGAAACTTGATCTCCTGCTGAAAAAAATACATTCCTCTTCTATAATTATAGACCTGGGTTATCAGCCGTCATCATCCATGCTTGACACCGATTTTATTGAATCTTTCAGTTCGATACAGAAAATAAAAACAGTCTTACTGGTTGGCGATTCATATTCCGAATTTGTAAGCCGGATCGCTTCTGCAAGAAATTTCGGAAACAAAAAGCCCCTCATTCTATTGAAAGAACCCCTGGAAAGATATGGCTTTGAATTCCTCGATGATTCACACGATATTCAGCATGAATATCAAAAGAAAAAAATGACGTACGTAAAGGGGCTCTGTCCGATCATAAAAGCCGGCTCTATTGAAGATGCGGAAGAAATAAGCGAAACCTTGAATTTATTCGATACTGTTAATAATTCACGTGTGTACATCATAACTGATAAACCTGGTGCTGGCACAGTCATATCTGATTACATAACATCAGACCGAATAAGCCCAAGACTTCCTCTGGCCAGTATATCCAAGAAAGCATGCGACACCCTGGTAAGGGAACTTAAGTCCAATATATATAGAGCAAACCCGGTTTCATTGAATGCAGGATGCACTTTTAAGCAGTGCAGAAGGTTAATAGAAGCAGCGTTAGAAGATGTCTTCATAGATATCATAATAGTAATTTTGAGAGAAAATTCAGTTAATCTGAAAGATGCACTCATTTCCGTTGCTAAGGAAGAAGATGTCAGGAAACCTCTCTTCATAATTTTGCCAAATGAAAAAATGAGGGAAAACGAATTCAGTTTCCTGCCGAAGCACAATATTATGGCGTTTAATTCAATAAAAAAGGCTGCTATCGCAGTAAAAAATGAAGTTATATATTCTCAACCTGATAAGATTATTATCAGGACCAAGACAACAGGAGGCCTGAAGTATGAATTTATATGAAGAGATATTAAAAAACAAGAATGGTGGACGTACCCTTTTTCTCCTTGGAAATGAGGCAGTAGCCAGAGGTGCTATAGAGGCTGGAATTTCAACAGCTACAACTTATCCCGGAACNNACACCTTCCAGTGAGGTGGGTGACGTATTTGCCGAAATTTCTGAAAAAGCAGGCATTCACTTTGAATATTCAGTAAATGAAAAGGTTGCGCTTGAAGCAGCATTTGCGTCTTCTACATTTGGCATGAGATCACTCGTCTTTATGAAACATGTCGGAATAAACGTCGCTGCTGATGCGCTAATGAGCATTTCATACATCGGAACAAAGGGTGGCCTTGTCGTTATGACAGCGGACGATCCATCCCTGCATTCTTCACAGAATGAACAGGATA
>DAQB01000013.1:15404-15573 GCA_002502705.1 Thermoplasmatales archaeon UBA582
TGTTATTTTACGAACTACGACAATGGTAAGTCATCAGAGATCTATTGTTAAACTTGGCCCTGTGGGAGAAAAATCTAAAAAAATCGTCTTTGAAAAGAATAAAGGAACATACAATTCGCTGCCGTCGTTTGCTTACAGAAATAAAGAAAAATTGATGGAGAAAATCAGG
>DAQB01000042.1 GCA_002502705.1 Thermoplasmatales archaeon UBA582
TAACATGAAAAATCAGAGACCTCAGGTACAGAAGGAGGCTCCGCAACCTGCATCCCGGGTGGTCACTGAGGCGACTGCTCCGGAGCCAACGCAGCCTGCTGTATTGGACTCAGATACAATCGAGCTCCGTGGGCTCAGGAGGATTATCTTTGAAAAGATGACTAAGTCCAAGCAGATAATGCCGCACTTCACTATTTTTGAGAGCATTGATATGACTGGTCTTAATAACCTCAGGGATTCCCTTAAGGCCAAGGGAACATCGACAGGATACACAGCATTATTCGTGAAGGCATGTTCTATAGTACTCAAGGAATTTCCTAAATTTAACGCAGTATACAACGAGTCAAGCAGAAATTACACAATGAAACATTATTATAACATCGGTGTTGCAGTTGATACTCCTGATGGCTTGACTGTGGTCGTAGTAAAGGATGCGGATAAAAAGGATATTCAGACTCTATCAGCAGACATTCAGACTCTCGCAGAAAAAGCCAGAAAGAACTCCCTTTCACTTTCGGAAGTGCAGAATTCAACCTTCACTGTCTCGAATGTCGGTTCTATTGCAGGAATCGCATCAACGCCTATCATAAATTATCCGGAAGTAGCGATACTGGGGGTTCACAGGGTGGAAACTGCACTTGATGCAAATAACAAGCAGTATAACAGGATGTATATATCTATGTCATGCGATCACAGATTGATTGACGGTGCTGATGCTGCTCGCTTTGTTGCAAGGTTAAAACAGATTCTTGAGGATACGCAGCAACTGGTGAGGTGATTTTATTGCAATATGATGCTGTTATAATAGGTGGGGGACCTGGCGGCTATTCCTGTGCAATCAGGCTGGCTCAGAAAGGTAAGAAGGTTGCTGTTGTAGAGAAAGACAAGGTTGGAGGGGAATGCCTCAATTACGGTTGCATCCCTTCAAAGGCGTTCATAGAGCTCGCGGATTCGATCCATTACCTCATGGATATGAACGTCCTTCATTCAGTTCCCCAGGTCGATATGAAAGGATGGCAGGATTGGAAATGGAAGATGATAGGTAAATTGACAGGCGGCGTCCGAACCCTGCTGAAGGCANNCGGCGCCACACTGATCGAGGGTACCGGGGAAATCGTAGATGCGAACCATGTCAGGGTATCAGATACGGTTTATGAATGTGAAAACATAGTAATTGCGACAGGATCAAGCCCGATCACGTTACCTGGATTTGACTCCGTTATATACAACAGGGAATTTCTTGATCTTGATAAGATACCAGAGAAAATCGCCATTATCGGTGGTGGATACATAGGTGTAGAATTGGGTACAGCCATGCGAAAAATGGGTTCCGATGTTACCATAATTGAGATGATGGACTCGATTCTTCCTGGGATTGATCGTGATCTTTCTTCTGTTGTTCACAAGAGGCTCCTTTCGCTCGGCATCAAGGTTATGCTCAGCAAAAAGGTTCTGGGCGTCTCGGGATCTCCGAGAGCGGTTATAATGCTGGAAGGAGGTGAAAAGATCGAGGCAGAAAAGGTTCTGATGACTGTCGGAGGGAAACCAAATACGACTGGATTCAGCCTCGATAAGATACATGTTCAGATGGATGGCAGGTTCATCAAGGTCGACAAGCACATGAGGACAAGCGTTCCGAATGTATACGCGATAGGTGATGTCGCTGGGCAGCCTATGCTTGCACATAAGGCATATTACGATGCTGATGTTGCTGCGGACAATATATGCGGCGAGGACAGGGAATCTGATTACAGGGCAATGCCGATTGTTGTATATTCTGATCCTGAGATAGCATATACAGGAAAGAAGGGTGAGAAGGAGACGTTCTTCCCGGTTGCCGCCAATGGAAGAGCATTAGGAATGAATTCAAGTGCGGGTGCATACAGATTGTATTAAAACGAGGGAGGGACGATTACAGGAGGTGGGATCGTATCGCCACATGCTTCGGAGTTGATAAGTGAAATCAGCCTTGCTGTTGAGTCAGGTCTTTCTCTTATGGACATAGGCATGACGATACATCCGCATCCCACCTTGTCTGAAGGCGTTCATGAATCTGCAGAGGGTGGTTATCGTAAGCAGCTCCACTACAAATCTGTCGGTTGATCTCGGATCAATAGAATATGCAGAGTGCCTGGAAATCCAGAGAAAACTTGTTTCGATGAGGCGGCTGTCCTCAATACCTGATACCCTCCTATTCCTGGAACATGATCCGCCTGTTTATACTATTGGCAGGAAGGCAGATCCATCCAATTTCCCTGGAATTGATCCTGTGCAGACAGAGAGGGGCGGAGATATAACATTTCATGGCCCAGGACAGCTTGTCATATACCCAATATTTGACATGCGGATCGATGGAAGAAAGGATGTCAGGCTGTTTGTTCGCAGAATAGAGAAGGCAATCATTTCAGGACTGGCTGCTTTAGGATTGGAGGCTTATGTAGGGGAGGAACCAGGCATATGGGTTGAAGGCAAAAAAGTTGCATCACTCGGTCTTGCAATCGATGATTATGTTTCCTATCATGGAGCTGCAATAAATTATTCTCCTGAGACACTGAAAGGTTTCTCGAGGATCAGGCCATGCGGACTTGATCCACAAAACATGGGTTTCGTGGATTCAAAAAGAGAAGATATAATGGATAAGATGCTGCTTTCATTCGGAAAAGAATTTGGTGAATTCGCAACAGTAGAAAAGGATCTATTATTATTTTGAGCCTGCAGTCTTCCTTAACTCCCAGATCTTCTCCCTGAAGCCAAGTCTTTTATNNTCGCCACAAGCGCCATCATGAAGAGCAGAGAGGAGAGGCGGTTTGCAAACTGCAGAATGACTGGATCCAGATGGGATGATGAATTCAGGCCAACAACAGATCGCTCAAGTCTCCTGGCGACAACCCGGGACATGTGAAGTGCAACAGACTCCTCGGATCCACCGGGAAGGACAAAGAGATCTATCCTGCCTATCTCTTCTCTATATCTCAAAGTTCTCTCCTCGACCCATTCAACATCCTTTTTTGTAACAATTCTGCCTGTCCCTTCAATCAAGATATGCTCACCCATATTGAATATGAGTTCCTGGCATCTCTGCAGATCAGATGTAATATCTTCCCACTTTGATTTGACAATAGAAAACCCAAGGGAGCTGGAGGTCTCGTCAATCATACCTTCAACCTCGACGGCAATGGACGATTTAGTCATCCTTTCGCCGCCCTTTGATTCAGTCTCTCCGGAATCGCCCTTCCTTGTAAACATAGGCACAATAATGCTTGCTTCTTATTATGGATTGCACTAAATGTTTATAATCAGGAAAGTGTGATGTTGAGGCGCTTATTTCTTCGTCCCTTGCTCTCAATTCCAGACAACTTAAGTGTACCAACCTCTCTGGTATTGTTCACATGTGTACCGCCATCTGCCTGCATGTCAACACCTTCAATTTCAATTACCCTAACAACATCAAGTCTTTTCAACAGTTCTCTTCCCGGGACTGTTCTTGCCAGGCCCTCTATGGAAAGTGCCTTAGCCTGATCAAGCTCCAGGATTTTTACAGGGTGTCCTTCAGATATTATTCTATTTGCCTCGTCAATAATTTTTTGTGCGATTTCCCTTGTAAAATCCTGAAAATCGAAATCTACCCTCGCCCTGTCCTGATAGATCTGAGAACCTGTTATCAGGCCAAAGTTTTCAGGGTTATGATGAACTACGGCATCTATTATGTGGATTGCAGTATGATATCTCATGTGTGAATATCTTCTGTTCCAATCTATTTCCATGTGACATCTGTCCCCGGGTGAAAGTTTAACATCGCCTTCTATTCTGTGAAATACATCATCATCCTTCTTTGTAACATCAATTACTCTTAGATCAGAACCGTTCCATTTTATTGTGCCGGTATCATTTGGCTGGCCGCCACCAGTTGCGTAAAAAATGGTTTTATCAAACACAAGTCCGGAATCATCAGCTTTTTGGAATATTGCGTCTGCACTCTTAATATAAGAGTCTTTGAGGAAAACCTTTTCTGTCATAGTTTTGGAATGTTTTATTCAATAATAACCCATCGTATTATACTGAACTAGATACTTGAGCGATTGCTTTTCAACCAAATATCGATCGGTTAAACGAATCGCCCTACACCCTTGCAGTTCCCAGCAATGTCATACTCATAACTTAGATGAAAACGTTTTTGCAAGTTTATCTAGCAGGTTAATTGTGAAATCTCAAGTTTTCACTATAACCTGCATGATTTTTCTTTCCAATCAGTAAGCATAATCGGCTCTTTCTTATTCCATAATTCTAAAGATACTTTATGAACTAATTTCAGCGCTGAAATTTTCATGCCTCTGTTTATTTCAAGGATGAATCTGTCCTATTAGATCTCTCAGATATCCGAATCGATCTAATTGCAATCAATGCTCTTTACATTTTAATGATGGAGTCTCTTGACAATTGCGATGGTGAATTAAAGCCAGATAGTCCAAGCTGAAGATCCATTTCTGAAGTGATCTGATTAAGATAGGCTTCAACCCCTCTCTGTCCACCAGCAGCAAGTGCATAAGCATATGGTCTTCCGATCAGAACTGCTTTAGCTCCCAGCGAAATGGCCTTCATTGCGTCTGCAGCATGCCTGATACCACTGTCCAGCATTAGGTCAACGCCCACTTTCTTTTTATCAGTTATTATTGACAGCGCGTCGATCGTGGAAATAGCTCCGTCCACCTGTCTGCCTCCATGATTTGATATGACTATTCCCTTCACACCTGCATCAATTCCCATTTCGACATCCTCAGGATGGGTTATCCCCTTGAGAACTACAGGAAGTTTGGTGAACTTCAATATTTCAGAAAGATCATCCCAGGAGAATTCAGGGTTAACATATACGGAGAGGAATTTCATGATAGCGCCCATCATATCCTGATCAGGTAGTTTATCCAGACCTGAAAGGAAGACTTCATCTGAAAGATAATTTGCAATTCCTTCCCCCTTGAGGAATGGCAGATATTCATTCTTAAGATCCCTCTCCCGCCAGCCAAGCATTGTTGTGTCAACCGTCACAACAAGTGTCGTATAGCCGGATTTCTCAGCTCTTCTTATCATACTTTTCACAAGTTCCATGTCTTTTCCGGGATAAAGCTGGAACCATTTTTCTGATAACGGTGCTTCCGTTGCAACCTCCTCAATCGTGTGTGAAGAAACCGTGCTCAGAACAAACGGAATGCCGAAATTGCCTGCAGCTTTTGCAGCACCGATTTCTGCTTCACTATGGATGATTGACATCACACCTATTGGGGCCAGAATAAATGGTGTTGCCTGTTTGCGTCCCATTAGTGTTATTGAAAGATCCCTTTCGCCCACATTCCTCAGATATCTCGGTCTAATCTTCCATTTCTTGAAAGACTCAATGTTTCCCTTCAGTGTACTCTCAAAGCCTGCTCCGCCTTCAAGGTAACCCCATGCTTCTTCCGACATTTTCTGTCTCGCTAATCTCTTCCACTGAATCAGGGATTGGGGGTATTCACGATATGGATCCGACAAACTATACCTTGCAGTCTGATATTTAAGACCAAGATTTGACATACATTTACGAATGACAGAAAGTTATTAATTGTTTTGAGCCGGCGAAGTAATGTTATTATATCAATGATTAATAGTGCGTGGATTACTATGCCGCTCATAAGAGAAGAGGATCTTCAATTTCTAAAAGAGGAGTTTAAAAAGTATCTTGTTGACAATGTTGAGCTTGTCGTTTTTTCATCAGAAAATGAGGACTGCAAATACTGTAAGGAAGTGGTTCAGATCTGCGATGAGTTATCACAGACTTCAGACAAGTTATCAACTAAGGTATTCATTTATGAAAAAGATAGTGAAGAGGTCAAGGCATTCGGTATTGAGAAATCCCCTGCCATGGTTGTAACAAAGTCCGGTGTCAGGGACGGCAGGGTAAAGTACTATGGAATACCATCCGGATACGAGTTTGGTTCCGTAATAGAGGACATCAAGATGGTCTCATCAAATGAAACAAATATATCATCAAAGGCCATGGAGATTATTTCAAAGATAGATAAACCGATAAATATCAAGGTATTTGTGACAACAACCTGTCCATATTGCCCGAGGGCCGTAGGGACAGCTCATAAGTTTGCACTCGCAAACAGCAATATAACAGGCGAGATGATTGAGGCAGGAGAATTCTCAGCAGACGCTGGCAATTTTGGTGTTTCATCGGTACCGCATATAGTGATCAATGGGGACGTTCAGTTTGTTGGTGCAAGATCAGACGAGGAATTTGCAGAATTCGTTATGCAGGCATTCACTCATTCCTGATTATACCTTAAATATATTGCAAAATTCATAATATCCATGAAGATATCTTGAATAATGTCATCTTTTGATATCATAGTTGGAATGATAGAAAAGGCAAAGAGCCAGCCAGCGGTAATGGAACAAGTCAAAGGTCCTTCCAAGACTTTTCAGATTAGTCCATCTGACTCGGATCATTATTATGTTGTGGTTGGCGAAGGCAATATTTCTGTTAGCAAGGGCGACGGCACATCTCCAGCTGCCACAATATCTGCCACTGATTCGCTCCTCTCTGATATTTTCTCTGGTAAGGCAGATGCAATCAGCGCATTCATGAGCGGTAAATTGAAGGTAAGTGGTGATATTTTCGGTGCACAGAAATTAACAGACATAATGAAGAAAGCCGGGAAGTGAAATCTTGGAAATCAAAAGATCAGCTGTGATCGGTTCCGGGTTGATGGGTCACGGAATTGCAGAGGTTTTCGCCCTTTCAGGATTGAATGTCGTTCTGAATGATGTTTCTCAGGAATTCCTGGACAGAGCAAAGGAAAACATCCTTGGAAGTCTGACTAAGATGAAAAACGGCAATAAGATAACTGAGGAAAAGCTGAAACTAACACTTGACAAAATATTCTATACCACCGACCTAAAGCAGGCAGTTTCGGATGCAGACATAATCCTTGAAGCAGTTCCTGAAATACTTGACCTGAAAAAGAAGGTATTGTCTGATGTGGCAAATTCCTGCAGACCTGATGCAATAATTGCATCAAACACATCAAATTTCAAGATCACAACCCTCCAGGAGGATATTTCCCACCCGGAAAGGGTTGCGGGCATGCATTTCTTCAATCCACCCGTTGTTCTGAAACTCGTCGAAGTTGTCAAGGGTGAAAGGACTTCACAGCAGACATTTGATTCTGTCTATGACCTTACGAAAAAGATCGGAAAGGTGCCAATAAGGGTTATGAAAGATTCACCAGGCTTTGTTGTAAACAGGATAAATGCGCCTGAGAGTCTTCTATTCTGTCTCCTTCTGGATAAAGGAATAGACAACCCGGATGCAATTGACAGGTTTGCCCGGTCACAGGGATTACCGATGGGTCCCTACGAACTCATGGATTATGTAGGTATTGACACAGTTGTGCACTCAATGGAATATTATTCAAAAGAGCTTTCACCAGATTACGCGAAATGCTCTGCCTTCAGGAACTTAATGGAGAAAAATCACCTTGGAAGGAAGACAGGCCATGGTTTCTATCTATGGCAGGACGGCAGGGCCCAGATTCCTGCAGGCGATGTCTCATCTAAGGTCGAATTGATGGATGTTCTTGCGGTTGAATTGAATGAGGCAGTAAAGTTACTCGAAGAAGGCGTTGCAACTCCTGAGGACATAGAAACAGGTGTCAGGGAGGGAATGAACCGCCCATTCGGGCCGATATCAGTTGCACAGGGTCTCACGAACTCAGAAATCCTTTCAAAGCTCACAGACCTTTCAAAGAAATTTGAGACCACCGTGTTTGAACCGGCGAATTCAATCAAGGAAGGAAAACTGAAAGAGATCATATCTGGGAAAATGAAAAGGGAAGATCACAGGGAAACACAAAAGGAAACTCAAAAGCCCTCTGGTCAGGCAGCATCTGAAGATCCAGTCATTGTTGAAAGAAAAGGAAAAGTTGCGAGGGTGATACTGAATAATGGCCGCCTGAATCTGCTGAACCAGAACCTGATGAGATCCCTGGATGCAAAGTTGCAGGAATTATCCGAGGATCGTGAAATATATGTCATCATCGTAACAGGACAGGGAGAGGTATTTTCAGCGGGTGCTGAATTATCTCAATTCTTTTCCGGTGGTATCGATTTCATGGATGGTTCAAGATATGGTCAGTCAGTTTTCCGAAGACTATCAGAAATGAGGAAGATCACAATAGCGGAGATAAAGGGCTATGCTCTTGGCGGTGGCTTCGAATTATCGCTGGCGTGTGACATCAGGTTTTCCACTCCTGAAGCTAAGATAGGCTTTCCAGAGGTTCAGAGAGGCCTCCTTCCAGGCTGGGGTGGCACTCAGAGGCTTCCAAGGCTTATCGGCATGTCAAGAGCTTCATACCTGATCCTCTCGGCAGAGAGGATAAATGGAAACGAGGCAAAGGAAATTGGTATTGTCAGCAGGTTATATCCTCCCGAAGGGATCGACGATGAGACAATTAAATTTGCAGATGAGTTATCGAGAAAGGTAGCCCCAGGCGCCGCTTATCTTGCCAAAACTTTGATATCGAGAGGCATGGACTCATCCCTGGATGATGGATTTGCAATGGAATCGATCTCAATGGGTCTTATTTTTGGAACAGAGGACCTGAAAGAAGGCATATCAGCTTTTATGCAGAAACGTGATCCGGAGTTCAAGGGTAAGTGATCCACGGAAATGGCGATTGAGGCCGTTAATCTTTCAAAATCCTTCGGTAAAAGGTCCATTCTCAAGGACATATCATTCAGCGTTCAACCTGGAGAGCTCATGGGTCTCGCCGGATTGAACGGTGCAGGCAAGACGACAATAATCCGAATGCTCGCTGGAGTTCTGCAGCCTGAGCATGGGAGCATACTCATAGACGGGAGTAATATCGCTACTGATAAAGCAAACGCATCAAAAAAGATAGGATGGGTACAGGAAAACCCGGTTTTTTTCCCTGAATCTACTGTAGAGGGAACTATCACCTATTTTGCCAGGCTACGTGGTATTGATCGTGCATCAGCAACAGCAGAGATCCAGGGGGCACTTGATGTTGCCGGTATTTCAGGCATAAAGAAAGCAAAGATACGAAATCTCTCAATGGGTCTAAGGAAGAGGCTTTCGATTGCTATAAGCACTTTAGGGCACCCAAAAAACTATCTTTTTGATGAGATATTTAACGGAATAGATCCGGATGGGATAAAGTTCCTCAAGGAGCGGATAAACGGGCTGAAAAAAGAGGGATGTTCCATTCTTCTCAGCTCGCATGTGCTCAGTGAGATGCAGTCATTTGCTGATAGGGTGATGATACTCCATCAAGGATCCATCGCCGATATTGTTTCCACATCGGATCTTGCAATGAAAGGTTTATACAATATCAAGATAACAGTCGAGAATCCAGATAATAAGCTGATGGATTTCCTAGATAAATTCGGTGAGATAGATGTCAGTGGAAAGACAATCCGTATCAAAAAGGCTACAGGAGACGTAGGAACAATAAACCCATTCCTGGTCAAAAATGGATATTCCGTTATGGAACTGACAATGACTGAAAACCTGCTTGAGGATTATTTCAACGATAAGACAAGGAATGTAAAATGATAAAATTCCTGATGGAGGAGATTAAACGTATCCCAACAACAGGTGTAATAGTTGCCATTATAGCTCTTCTTTTCATATCTTCAGGTTTACTGATCGTTACAAACTTTTCTTCACATCCAAAGGACAGTTATCAGGTTGTTTCTGGCGTTATGGATGTTAATGGGAACTTAACGGTTGATACATATGCTATTAACCAGTATGGGGTACCTTCAAAAGGCGTCAACTCCACAGTTTATTTGACAAACCTTTCAGATTCGAATAACAACTTAGGGTACAACCTGTCAAGCGGGAAGGGAGGCTATGCAAACTTGACAATAGGTAATTTTTCCAGGTATGAAAATGATCTTATTTCCATATACAACGATGAATTCGGTTTCTCGCTGTTTGGAATTCAGCCTGGATATTTCCCTCAGGGGGAACCCGTTTCTTCGTTTAACTGCAAGGTTGCCTATGGCTTTTTTTCATATTTTAAAAACGGTGATTCACCCTATCTTTCCATAAACGTCATCTATTTCGGGCAGAATGGAACTACTTCTCCCAATATAAGAGTAAATGCTGTGTTCAACAACAGCACAAATGATGCATCTGAAAATGTCACTTTCGGGCCATATACAGGTTTCATAGTCCAACATATTCCAGGTAACTTTGGCAATGAAAATAACAGCCTGATTGACCTGACTATCGTAAGTCAACTCAAATTACCTCCAGTCATAATAGGAATTACAGATTATTCAGAACCACCATTTTTTTCAGAATTTACCTTCATAGGCGAGCTTGGTGCTGTTTCGGGATTTTTCATAGTATTTGCTGGTATTTTCGCAATCGACATCCTCTACGGGCAGCAGGCGAAGAGTGGTATTCTGGACCTGGAACTCGCACAGCCTTTAACCCGGCGGGACCTGGCCATGAGCAAGATGTTAACAGGATCTATTTTTATATCAATACTCCTTGGATCACTTATAGGTTTTGATGACGTGCTTTCATATTTCATTTTAGGTACATTTCTACCTTCATTTTTTGTTACTTCTCTCTTATTCGGAATAGCTGTCCCTACATTCTCAATAATGGCAATATCGTTAGCGTTTACGATCCATACACGACATGGAGATCTCATTGGAACCCTGTTGTTCATTTTCTTTGCATTTGGTTTCCTGATATTCGAAGCAATCATCGAAGGATATGTTGGGAGCTCAGCATCAAAAGTTCCGCTGATCTATCAGCTTGTCTATTTCCTATCTCCAGTAGACTATTTTGGGCTGATAGTCAGCAGCTTTGAGCATGGCATATCCGGTTTCTCCGGCGTACTTACTTTTCTTCCGTCAAATTATGTTCCGTTGCTTGGGGTAGTAGTCGCAGGTGGTTTAATATGGGTCATGGTTCCATTGATAATCCTTTATCTAACTGCTGATCCAAGGGTAAAATATTAGAAAGTTAACTTATTTCTGCACTTCGCCAAGGCACCTAAGTTCGAAAGACAGTATGTCGCATGATTCTTCGATCTGTCTTTCATGCGTAAGGCCGATGTGTCCGCCGGAGAAGTCCGCTCTGAGGTATGTTTCAGATCCTGTTTCTTTGAGTTTTGCATAGAATTTCAATGCATGTGCAGGATGCACCCTGTCGTCATTCATTCTCGTCCAGATAAGGCTGGCTGGATACTTTCTGCTTGCAATATTGCTGTAAGGAGAATAATCGGCAAGGAATTTACGATCCACTTCATTTTCAGGATCGCCATATTCATTAACCCAGTAAACTCCAGTATATAGAAGGTGAAATCTGAGCACATCGATAACAGGTTTACCAATAACTGCCCCCTTAATTGATTCCGGATGATTGATTAAGGTATATGATGTAAGGAGGCCACCATTGCTTGCCCCTTCGATTACTATGTCATAACCTCTTATCCTTAGATCCTTTATAACGCTGAAGAAATCTTTAAAGACATTGATTTTTTTGTCCCTTATCCCATCGAGATGCCAGTTCTCGCCATATTCAGATCCACCTCTCAGGTTACATAAAACAATATCGACACCCTTTGAAAGCAGATAAGCGAAGGGGAATCTGTAACCCGGTGTAGTGCTGACATTGAAACCGCCATAACCATAGACAAGCGCTCTACGATGCCTGCTATTTTTTCCAGATGCAAGGAAATAATGAACCCTGGTACCTGAAGAATCCGCAAATTCATCCTTGATTTCAGCATCAATAAGTTTTAATTCAGACACCTTTGTTATATTGCCATTCTCAAAGATATATTCTGAATATGGTATACCAAGAGAACTGCTGTAAAAAGCTGCCTTCTTTAGATCCGAGCTTGATGTTATCAGACCCGAGGCTTCTTCGAGTCGCATTTCCTTAATAATCTTGCCATTGAAATCGTATAATACTGTGCTGAGCCTTGCGTCTTTCAGAATGAAAGCTAATAGCCCCTCACTCACTATGATAACATTCTCAACAGTGTGTTCGAACTCAATAATCATGGTTTCATTCTTTAAAACCACTCCATTTTTACTGAACTTAAGAATGTAAACATCGTTTCCCAATATCCCAAGTGGCTGTGCAGGTGAATCGAAGGAGTACAGTTTTTCCCAGGTAGAAGTATCTTCTATCTGCCCACCGTAGATTGTTGTTTTCATCCAATTTCCGACTGAAACAAGACATTTTTTCCCGTAAACATCGATGTCTATGAATTCTGTGTTGCCAATCCCTTCTCCCCAAACAATTTTCCCATCAAGGATTACCCTTTCAGCATTCTTCTCGACACCTTCAACCTGATCCTCTCCTCTGAAGGACTTAAGTATATAGTAATGATTTCCAAAAAATTTCACGCCACCGAAAAAACCATGCAATTTCTCTTTTATTTTTCCAGAATCCAGTATGTATAGATCACCGAGATCTGATCCTTCCGTCTCGAAATATGATAGCATTGAAAAGGATTCATTTGTGCTGAACCATGTTATTATCTTATCCGATCTAACAAGCTCAGTGCCGTCAACTGAAATACTGTAGATATCTCTCTCCCTGTAAAGCAATGCCTTGTGCTCCCCATTAATTTTTACCTGCATGATGTTAACGACGTCGCTGAATCGCCTGATCTCTTTCATTATTCTTTCGGACTCATTCCTAAAAGCATTCCGGAATTTTTCTGTCTCAACTGCTGCAAAATCCATTGTGGCTTTATTCAGATCTTCAAAGGCAAGATATTTGTCTTCATGGTCAGTATTCATTCCGTCTTTGATATTAGAATCAAATTAAAATTATCGCTTTTGCATTGCGTTACTGTCATCTTTCAAATAAGAAACAGGATAAAGCTTACCCTGCCTTTTGCGGTATTTCTATGCCATAGGAGGTTAGTCTATTAACATCCTTTTCTCTAATGTATATGCCCATTCTTTCTTTCGAATCAATTATGGCAGGTCCATTATAAACCTCCCCCGTCCAGTAACTGACCCATTTGCCCTTTGGAAGATAGACGGTCCTTAAGCGCTGATCCTTTCCCATAATTGGTGCATGAAGAACACTTTCTCCAAGCATATATTCATCCTCTACCGAATATGTATCGGGATCTTCTGTAAAATTATAGAACAGCGGCCTGATAATCGGTTCTCCATTGCTGGATGATTTGCTGGCTAATTCCCTGATATAAGGCAGGAACTTGTATCTCGTATTTATCGCCTTCAAGATCCTTTCCTGATAGTATTCCGGAAGCAGGAAAAGTTCCTGTTCGTTTGCATTTTTAATCTTGTGGTTCCTGTAGATCGGGAAAAAGAGAGCAGCCTCGTAATAGACTGACAATAATTCAGGATCGGAATCGCCCCAGAAACCCCCCAGATCGCATCCGCAGTATGGCATTCCGGATATCGACAGGCTGAGAACCATAGATATCTGCAATTTAACATCCTCGTATGAGGAAAGGTTATCGCCTGTCCACATTGCAGCATACTTCTGTATTCCCGGGTAACCTGATCGCGTCAGTATGAATGGTCTTCCTATCTTAGATCGCATAGCAGAATAAGTAGCCTCTGCTTCGTAGTACGCATAAAGGTTATGTACCGAGAAATCAGTTATTCTGGTACCATCATCCATCCTATGCACTGCATCCCTCAGTATGGTCGCTCTCCTCTTTCCATTTTCATAGGCGTTGTGAACTGCAGGCTCATTCATGTCTAGCCAGATGCCCTCCATTCCGTACCTTAAGAATTTAACTATTTCTTCCGACCAGAAATTGCGCGCATTCTCGTTTAGAAAATCTGGAAACACGCAGGTTCCAGGCCAAACTGTATCTATATACAATGAACCCGATGCATCTTCCATGTAGTTTCCCAGCCCATTCCTGAAAACGTCAAAATTCTGGTCCAGTTTTATTCCGGGGTCAAGGATTGGGACAACTTTGACCCCTTTATTGTTAAGGTATCTTACCAAACCTTCAGGATCCGGGAACCTTTGCAGGTCCCAGGTAAAAACGCGGTACTGATTCATATAATCTATATCCAGGTACATAGCGGAAACGGGAAATCTCTCCAAATAGCGATCAACTATCTCTTTTACGGATGATTCTGGAAAATATGACCATCTTGATATCTGGTGGCCAAGTGCCCATTCTGGAATTTCAAATGGTCTGCCAGTTATGTTAACATAAATGCCGACAACATCCTTCATGGTTTTAGCGTGTGCAAGAAACATCTCAAAATTTCCTGACTGGAACGTAATAATTATGCTGTCATATTTTTCTATACCAAAATCAAAGTCGATCTCTCCGGGATAGTTCAGAAATACCATGTATGCGTTTGTTCCATCCAGAATATAGAAAACTGGAAATGAACTGTAAATGTCCTCCTTCTTTGTATTGTAATCCCATGCACTTGTACTGTATAAAAGATGTTTTGAACGCTTTCTGTTCATCCTTGATGGTCTCTCCCCCAGCCCAAAAATTCGATCCGTCACAGAAAGATCAATTTCGATACGTATTCTTCCTGGACCCACGGCATCGGTTTTCACAATGTCACCACCATAAGGGTCTATGCGAGCAGAATCGTTGCTGTTGTGCGAGATCCTTATTCCCTTATTACCCAGTTTCAGGGAATTTTCTACCGGTAAATTATCAACTCCATCACCAAGGAAAGACAGAACTGGTTTTCCATTGTAGATGGCAATATAATCGCCTGAATTGTGTTTAAGAAGGTGCATAATTCTTCATTGCATGGCAAATCTTAACAGTTCTCCATGTCCCGTCTGTATAATTTTTCTGACGAAAATATAAATCATTGAGAATGCTTATTGAATGATGTTCTGCATTCCACCAAGTGAATACCCAAAAAGAATAAACGCCCTTGTCGCGCTGATGGAGAAGCGTGACTTATCCGGTGTTTTTATGTCTAATCCAACGAACATGAGATATTTTTCAGGACTGACATATTTACAAACAGAGCGGCCTGCCGGAATTCTGGTAAACCGGGATGCCGAAGTGTATTTCTTCGGACCAAAGCTTGAGGAGGAGCATTCAATGTATCTTTCCAGCATCATAAAGAACTCATTTTCATACTTCGATTATCCCGGTAAGATACATCCATTCAGGCATTTTGGGGAATGGATCCACAAACTGATTCATGGTAAAAACCTGGGCATGGATAACACCTCAATTTATCCAGGTGTTTATGGATTCCGTGGTATACCGAGTGCTGAGATAATCGGCGACTATAAGCTGGTTGACATATCATCGTCACTGTACGAAATGAGAAGAATCAAGAGCCAGAAGGAACAGGAACTGCTCAGGGAAAGTGCAAGATGGGCCAACTATGCTCATAGGCTCCTGCAAAAGTACACCGCACCAAAACTTTTTGATTTCGAGATAGCATATAGGGCAAGTTCAGAAGCAAGTGTTGCTGCAATGAACGCATTTGGAATGGATTCAAAACCACAGATAAAGTACCCTATTGAGATATTTGCAGGTTTCAGGGGGCAGGTTGGTACACATTCATATTATCCGCATTCTCTTTCAATAAACAGGCCACTGAAAAAAGGGGACATACTGGGCTCAGGGGCTGACGGGAGCATAGATGGATATCATGTTGAAATAGAGAGAAACCTCTTCGTTGGAAGGGTAACACCTCAGATAAGAAAATATCATGCAATTATGCTTGAAATGCAGCAGGAAGCAATTTCATCTCTTAAAGTGGGCGGAAAATTCAGCGACATAGATCGCGTCGTTGTTTCAATGGCGAAAATGAAGGACGTTTCACAGCTGCTCCTTCATCATACAGGGCACTGCATAGGTCTTGAAGGCCACGAATCACCTTTCTTTGATGTCGGTGACGATTCGCCCATCAGGGCTAACATGGTTTTCACAATCGAACCTGGCATATATGTGCCTAAACTCGGAGGTTTCAGGCATTCCGACACAATTATTATGCATGAGGACGGGCCGGAGGTCATAACATACTACCCTAACAACACAGATGATTTGATTGTAATCTGAGTTCAAATTCCACAATGAAAGCAATAAATATGAAGGATTAATACTAATATTATGTTTATAGCGGCACTGGAGGTTCAACTTTGATCTATCTGTTTTCGATACTGCTTCTTCTAGGAACGCTTGTTTCAGCCGGAATTTTCTTCTTTACTCTTTACGCTCTCTTCTGGAACGCTAAGTACATACCGCTGAAGAAGATAGAAATGAAACCGATTATCCTTAAACGAATTTACAGGGTAATCAGGAATGTTTTCCTCCAGGCCAAACTTTTCAAGGATCGATCAGGCGGTATAATGCATGCAATAATGTTCTGGGGGTTCATAGCATTTGGAGCCTATTCCCTCTCCTTCTTTTACCGTGGTTTCTTTCCTGACTCTCACCTTATACCTGCAGGGATATTGAAGGATGCAATTTTCTTCACCGTTGATATCTTTGCGGCAGTTCTAATTGCCGACGTCATATATTCCGTTTTTCGCAGATGGATTATCCGGATCCCAAGATATCAGGGTTATAATGGATTCGAAGCTTCATTCATACTGTTTTTGATAGCACTTTTAATGGTAACATATTACGCTCTGGGTGTTTTGAGGATAGATGGAATTAGCAGGAATATACCTGGAAGTATTATGGAAGGACTTGCTCCCGGTGTGACGCCAGTTACGACGGCACTCGCACATGCACTCCCTAAAATTTCTCCAGTTGCCGGTTATTATACATACTGGACAATATGGAGCATACATGCAATTGATTTTCTGGTGTTCCTTGCCTACATACCAAGATCAAAGCATCTCCACCTTGTTGCAGCTCCACTAAATGTACTCCTGTCAAAGGACAAGCCACAGGCACAGCTTACACCTATAGACTTCGACAAAGCGACAAGATTCGGCGCAACAGATATCAGGGATTTCTCCTGGAAGGACTATATGGATTTCTATGCTTGTACCGAGTGCGGCAGGTGTACCTATAACTGCCCNNACCTGCCTACACAACGGGAAAAACACTTTCTCCAAGAGATATCATATGGGATCTAAGGGAAGTAGTTCTTAAAGAGGGCACAAAGATACGGAAAACACATGACAATGTGGCAGAATCGAAGATCGTCCAGCCTGTTATTGGGTCCACAATAAAGGAAGAAGATCTCTGGTCATGCACCACCTGCATGGCATGCGTTGAGCAGTGCCCCGTCATGATCGATCATGTGGATAAAATCGTCAGCATGAGGCAGTCGCTTGTCCTCAATCAGGGAAAGGCTCCAAAGGAAACTCTGGATCTTTACAGGAACCTCGAAAATTACCAGTCACCATGGAATAATCCGCCTTCGACGAGAGCAGACTGGGCGAAGGATCTTGGTATCAAGGTTGTATCGGAGGGTGCTTCTGACGACTTTGACGTCCTATACTGGGTAGGTTGTGTGGCCAGTTTTGATCCGAGGAACCAGGAAATTGCTAAATCTGTCGTTAAAATATTGAAGGAAGCTAATATAAATTTCGCAATCCTTGGTTCAGAGGAGAAGTGCACTGGTGATCCTGCTAAGAGAACCGGCAATGAATACCTAGCACAGACACTTGCAAGCCAGAACATTGAAACGTTTAAAAAGCATAAAGTCAAGGATATAATCACAAACTGCCCTCACTGTTTCAATTCTTTAAAGAATGATTACAGGGCCATGGGTTATGAAGTCAATGCCATGCATCATAGCGATTACATATCAAACCTTCTTTCAACTGGAAAAATCAGGGTCAAGCAGGATACCACGGGTGAAAAGTATACCTACCATGATTCATGCTACCTCGGCCGTTATAACAAGATTTATGATGCACCGAGAAAGGTCATTCAGAACGTGTCCAAAAACATGGTTGAGATGGAAATGAGCGGAAGCAAGGCCCTATGCTGCGGTGCGGGTGGCGGGAGATTATGGATGAATGAAACAGTTGGAACCAAAATCTCACATAAAAGGATGGACATGGCGGACAAAACAGGCGCGACAACCCTTGTGACAGCATGTCCGTACTGCATGACCATGCTTGATGATGCAAGAAAGGTAACAAACAGGGAGGAAAAGATTAAGATCACAGATATATCCGAGCTTATAGCAAAGAACATATGAACTATAAATCATTAAAAATCAATACGGCTCAGATATATCGAAAAAAAAATCAGACCAAATAGACAGATAAAATTAAGGATTACTTTCTTATTATCCAGCATGAAGATCGAGAGTTATGACATTGACCTGGACGTTAATTTCGAGCATGCCACCTACAGAGGCAGGGAAAAAATAAAACTTGATTCTAGTGTGGAGAGCATTGTGCTGAATTGTCTGGGTCCTGTCATAGATAAGGTGATCATAAACAATCAATCCGCAATGCACTCGAAAGGAAAAAGAGACGACGAGGTCTTGATCAGACTGGAAAGCGGCAAATTCAGTGATATTGAAATCGACTTTCATGCCGAGGTTTCGAAATCGCTTATGGGCCTCTATATAGCGAAAACAGCAGATGGAAAGACAATGTTCACAACGCAGTTTGAATCCACGGGTGCAAGGATGGCGTTCCCATGCCTTGACGACCCGAGTTACAAGGCAGTTTTCAGGTTATCTCTCACAATTGATAGCAATCTTGATGCAATATCAAATATGCCTGTATCTGGTCAAAAGGAGACAGGTTCCCGTAAAACAATAAGGTTCCAGGAAACGCCAAGAATGTCGACCTACCTCCTCTATATAGGCATAGGAGAGTTTGAAACAATTGAAGGTAAGTACCGAGACAAGAAGATATATTTCAGCGGTCTCAGGGGCGCATTAAATTCAAATGATTTTCCCATTACTGTGGGTGCACAGTCACTTGAATTTTTTGATGAGTATTTCGGCATTAAATATGCCCTTCCAAAGATGCATCTGATCTCCGTACCTGAATTTGGCGCTGGTGCTATGGAGAACTGGGGTGCAATCACTTTCAGAGAAACAGCTATTCTCGTGAATGAAAACACCAGTGGGATTACAAAAAAGAGGGTTGCGTCTGTTATTGCGCATGAGATCGCACACCAGTGGTTNNTTGCAACATTCATGATGTATAAGGTCGTTGACAGGTATTACCCAAAATGGAATATAATTGGTGAAATGCTACAGACAAGGGCATCCGGTGCATTGACAGATGATTCATTGAAATCCACACATCCAATCAACGTGGATGTAAAGGATCCAGAAACCGTCGCCCAGATTTTCGATCAGATTAGTTATGGTAAGGGAGGGATGATACTGAGGATGATTGAAGGTTACGCTGGGAACGAGATGTTTCGTGAAGGCATCCATGATTACCTTTCCAAATTCGCATATTCAAACGCCGCCGGTTCAGATCTATGGAAAAGTATTGAATCAAGATCCGGAAAACCTGTGAGCAGGGTAATGGAAGCATGGATAAACAGACCCGGGTACCCGTATTTATCTGTGAAGAGAAAAGCTGACAAGATAGAAATAAAACAGAAGAAATTCTATCTTGACGGTTCGTCATCAAATGATCTCTGGCCGGTGCCTATAACCATCAGAAGGAAAAACAAAATCGAATCGATTCTTCTGGAAAAGGAATCGATCGAAATAGAAGGAAAGGATTTTGTCAAGCTGAATGCATCAGAGACTGGCTTTTACAGAGTTCTTTATGATGAGGCATTATATGGTGAATTACTGTCCAACCTGGACGATCTTACATTTGAGGACAGATGGGGAATCGCTTCAGACCTATTTGCCTTCCTTGTTTCTGGCCACATAAATATATTGACCTATCTGGATCATGTCAGGAAATTTGAAAACGAAGATGAATATTCCGTAGTTCAGGAAGTATCCTCAAATCTTCAGCAGTTGTTACTTATCAACCCGAAGAACGCAAGAATAAAAGAAATAGCTACAAGATTTTACCGCAAACAGCTTCAGAGAATCGGAGAGAAATCCACCGGAGACGACATCAACGAAGGCATTCTTAGAGGAATGCTCAACTCCAGACTTTCCGACATAGATCCAGAACATGCTGCAAAACTTTCCGGCCTGTTCCAGACAATTGAAAAACAGGATCCAAACATGAGGACAGCTATTGCCATAGCGGCTGCAAGGCAATTTGGAAAGATAGACCCACTCATAGAGAAATTCCTGAATCTCAAGAGTGACGAGGACCGGGTGAAGGTTATTTCTGCAATGGGAATGGTTCCCGGCAAGGATGCAATGGACAAAGTCATCCAATTAATGGATAAAGGAAAAATAAAGAAGCAGGACATAACGTCATATTTCACTTCAATGGGAATTGAACCATTGAACCGGGAACTTGCTTTCAAGATGCTCCCGGAAATTGTAAAGCGCATGAGTGATGTCTTCGTTGGAACAGGCACTCCGTCGAGACTGGTATATCAGCTCACGCAGTATATTGGACTTGGCAGGCTTAAGGAGACTAAATCCCTTCTTGAAAAGATAAGGACTCCACTGATAGATCAGGGAATATCAAAAGGTCTTGAAAGCCTCGAAATAAACGAGAAACTGCTTCTCTCTATCAGTTAATATTTCCTATCTTTTTAAGGCAAATTAGTTATATTTCTTGTAAGCATATTGATCTGAAGTATCATGGATGAGAATAACACACCGTACCTGGTTTATTTCAAAAGGACACCTTTCTCAAGATCGAGACCTGCTGATCCGGAACGCGACGTTTTTAATGGAATCCGGATGGATGAGGCCTTGTCCCGACTTATTAACGATTCAATTGAGCAGACTGGAGTGAGACCTGAGGAGATATCTGATGTAATATCAGGCTGTGCAATCCAGGCTGACGAGAACTGGATGTATGGTGGAAAACACCCCGCT
>DAQB01000093.1:0-159 GCA_002502705.1 Thermoplasmatales archaeon UBA582
ATGAAAAAAAGTGGAAGAACATCTTGGTTGAACTACATAGACACCTTGAATCTAATTTTGGCAAAGGAATAATTGCTGAACTTGACTTTTCAGCCACACCCAAATCGGAAAATGGCGCTCTTTTTCCATGGCTGATTGTTGATTTCACCTTGAAAGAAG
>DAQB01000093.1:266-5610 GCA_002502705.1 Thermoplasmatales archaeon UBA582
ATATTTTTTCAATCTCCAAACAATAACGAAGCCGATGAGTTGAAAAATTATCTCGGCACACTCCCTGGTTTGAAGGATAAAATTCTTCTTATACATACAGATAGCACTGGAGAGGTTGTTAAATCTGATATAGAAGAGGCCAGGAAATTTGCACAAAATATAGACAGTGATGACAACCCCTATGAAGTTATTGTTAGCACTATGATGTTAAACGAGGGCTGGGACGTTAGAAATGTTAATGTTATTGTTGGTTTAAGATCATACACATCGGAAAGGAATGTGCTTCCGGAACAGGTTATTGGAAGAGGACTCAGAAAGATGTTTCCTGACCAGGACGCAGATGTCAAAGAATCAGTGAACGTTCTAGAGGTTATAGGGCCACCAGGATTAATGCAGATAATTGAGGAACTTGAAAACCAGGAACACATAATATTTGGAACGGTTAACGTCGGGTCCCCGCTTAACATGACAACCATTTATGTTGACATGGATAAGATATCCAAGGACATAGGGATACCTCTCTTGACCCAGAGGGTTATTATAAGGGATTTTCAGATAGATGAAAATCTTATGAATAAACTACAGGCTCTTTCACTGCCACTAGAAAACAAGATACTTAAGACGACATACAAAGCAGTTGATATGATTACAAACACGGTCGCAATTGAAAGAGTTTGGGATCTTCCTGTTCCTCAGGACACAAAGAGCGTAATTGCATACTATACAGATAGGATATTGAAGCAACTTAAACTGCCCAATATGTTTTCAGATTTCTATCCCCTTATAAAATCCTACGTTGAAATGAAATTGTTCGATCAAAATGTCGATTTAAGTGATCCACGGGTATTATTTCAGTTAAGTACTCCTGAAATACAGGAAAAGCTGATCGATCTGTTTGTCAACGGCTTGAAAGATCTAGCATATACAGAGAGAGAACCAACAAATTATGATTCTATAAAAATATCCGGCACACAACCCTTTGTGTGGACAAAGAAAGTATATTCAGCAAACAGATGCATTTTTAACTACACCCCATGTGACAATGATTTCGAGGTAGAATTTTCAAAATTTCTAAACTCTGCAAATGATGTAGTATCTTTCTCTAAGATTGTCTCAAAAGTTGGCTTCTTTGTAGAATACAGGGATTCGGAGGGTAACCTTAGGTATTATTATCCAGATTTTGTAGTCAGAGCTAAGAATACATATTTTGTATTGGAAACAAAAGGAAGGGAAGATATAGACGTCGAATTTAAGGATAGGAGGATAGTTGTTTGGTGTGAGGATGTCTCCAAGATCACAGGTATGGAGTGGAAATTTACAAGAGTAAATGAAGAGGACTTCAAAAAATATCATTTTGATAGTTTGAATGAGTTAGTTAAGGCCATTGGATAATTAATGGTAAATCTATGTTTGACCATTAGAGTATAGCCTTATCTTAGAATAATTATTAGTGCTTCAGCTCAAATTCACCCTGACTTTCATCCCATCCTCTTTGGATACATTATTCTCTAATGCGAAGTGCAATTAGAGGGATAGGAGAGGGGGAATTTTTATCGCACAATCTAAGTCATCCGATGCGGAATTGCAATAACATGAGGGGTTATAGTGACGTGCTATCTCTTCAACTATTCAAAGGAGATGACTGGACGATACTGTGACCATACCCTTTGGAAAAAGATAGGGGAAAATTAATTTAGACAGCTTGCTACGTGATAATTGGAGGAAATCCTTAAATTCTATCCGTTAATATATTAATTCGATGTGGATTAAAAGTGTATCCGTTTATAATCACAGGTCGATTAAAGATAGTGGTGTCGTAAGACTCGAAAAAGGCCTAACATGCCTTGTTGGAATGACTGGTACAGGTAAAACCTCATTCTTGGAGGGAGTTAGACTTCTGGACTCAAAAGTCATACCTAAGGAGTCTGAACTCTTCCGTGGTTCTGATATCTCCCAGAATATTACGAACGGATCATTGGCGGCTTCTAGCGTTAAGGTTGTCGAGGCGAAGCTTGGATTAGACGAAAGCGACGCTAAAGAACTTTCTGGCGCAATTCAAAGTGACGGCGTAGCTGAAATCACTCTTAACAGATATCTGGATGGTCATTTTTCCGTGTTTGTGCATGATAAAGAAGTAAGGATTGCGCCGCTTGACCAGACTACCATACTGAAAGTCGTAGAAGAGCTACGAAACAACTTCCGTAACGCCATGAACCGTAACTTCAACAACATACGTGCTCATGAAGGTGCTTTTAACAATGCCCTTGACACATTTAAGAATACTAATTTGGGAGACAATAAAGAGAGCGACTTAGCTGTTCAATCCCTGAGAAACTCCTTGACACAGATTCCAAAAGACCCTCAGTTTCAAGGGGAACAAGACCTGAGACTCAAGGAGATTGAAGATAGAATAAGGGAGGAACGTTCTAAGTTAAGCAAATCACCATTTAATCTCCTAATAAGCAATCTTCCGGCTATTTACTACATGGACCGTGTTTTCAACATAGAAGACAAAATATCAATAGACCAATACATAAACGACCCAAACAGTTCTGAAACCTTCAGTTCAATAGCTCTGCTTACACAGGATTTGTTACCAAGTGGAGTTCAAAACGTGAGGACAAAGGATGCACAATTAAAAAATTCATACTATGAAACGATTTCAAAAAAACTGACAGATGTATTAGGCAAACTCTGGAGCCAGCAGAAATATGAATTTAAAGTAAGTTCAGACAATACAAACTTGACGTTTTATGTAAAAGACCTTGAAACCAATGCTATAGTCTCTGTAGTCGAAGGAAGTGAAGGATTCAAATGGTGGCTGACATTTTATATGGAAATTTCTTCAAAATTATCCAAGTCTTCTAAACGAATAGTGATTTTGTTAGATAACCCGGCAACCAGCTTGCATGATAAGGGGAAGGGCGATATACTCCGATTACTGAAAGAGGTTAGCCAATCGGAAAAACTCCAACTCATCTATACTTCGCATGAGCGCGCACTTATTGATCCTTGGAGACCAGATATAATCAGGTTAGTAGAGAAAAAGACTGATGATGGCACTAAGATAATCAGCCTAAGTGCTCCAAGTGATGCGAATGTTCTAACACGAATCAGAGAATACATAGGATCTCCTGCAAGGTATTCTCTATATGGAGCTTCTAGGACTCTCCTTTTTGAGGGAATAACTGACATGGATATCTTCTTGGCATTCAACGAGCACATGGAGCGTATCAACCAAAAATACCTGAGCAGAGATCTATATTCTGTTGACGAGATAGGTGGGATTTCGAATATCTTGGATTACATCAAGTTCTACAAGAAAGCGGGGGTGGATTTTCTCGTTATAGTAGACAGTGCTCCAAAAACTGATCATGAAGTCCTTGATGGTATTCCGGAGGATGATAGGCAAAAGTATATCCTACAGATAAGCGAAATTATAGGGAGAGAAGGGGATTCTGAAGACTTAATAGACCCAAGACTTTACTTCGCAGCTTTTATGCGAACCATTGAAAAAGAAATTGATTTCCCTGAACCGGATAACAAAAACGAAAGAAAGAAAATTGTGAACTGGAGCAAAGAAATTGCTGAAAGTAACAGAGTGAAATATAACAAATCAGTTGTAGCAAAACAGTTTTGGCCTATGTTGAATGGCACGCCAAGCGGGGTTGACAACATTAATGATGAGTCCTTGTGTGCATCGGAAAGAAACATAATCACCCTTGTTGAAAAGATAAATGATAGGTTTGATAATAGATAAGACTAATATTCCATTAAACATTAATCAAATCCATCTGGTCTTTTTAGTTATATATGCTAAATTAGGTCCCATATACTTGATACTATACTTCATAGCTTTATCTTGTCAATTGACGTTTGATGACTTCTTCTTGCAGCCATTTCTGCACAACTAATAGTTCTCTTATTATGCCCATGTTCACGTTCTTGATACCATCAAGACTGCTGAGGCAATCAATAAAATCGTCAGATTCTTCAAAGTTTCAGCTGGTGATTATCATCTGCTCGATTACCTTTTGAATTACTTCTGAACCAAAGATCGATCATTGTGAGTCTTTTCTCATCTTCATTCATCCGTTTCATTTTTTTCTTTTATATAAGCCCTCTGTTGGCAATAGTCGCGTAATAAAGATATCTTTTTGTACTGTGCGTAGTTCAAAAATCCACTTAGCGACAGTACGAGTGCACTTAACACCCTCGTTTTCGTTAAGAGCTCTTTAGACCTGAGAATCAGAGTGTCTTTCATATCCTTAAAAATCACACTCCCCTGCTCTTTGTCAAACAAGTACGTATCATGCGACCCTGCATTACGCATGACCTTGTTTACATCAGTGAACACTGCGTACTCCTTATTCCCCCTTATCTTTCCAATATGGTTTGCTACATTATCTCCATACCTGTCTTGCAACCTTATATTTGAGTTCCCTTCTGTGAATTATAACAAAGTCCTTATTTCAGGCAAAAATTTGGCATATATCTCGAACAACTCGTAGAAGATGTCTATGAGCTTGTAAATAGTGGGCTCCCTAAATCTTCTGAACTCTCTATTAAGATAATCTATATGATTCAAAATACCAAACCACTTCTTTTGTACAAAAAACATATCTGAAACAAACTCCTTGCTATCGATGCAGTTCGTGAGAATGGGATTTCCTCCGTTAATTGAGACAACTTTGTCGATTAATTTGTAAACTGCCTTTCTATATGAAAGGAGGTTCGTTTTTGATCAATAGGAATCTCCAAAATCAGAAAACAGTACTTGCTTATAGTAATCATCGTAAAAATCAAAGAGGGAACAGTATTTCTTTTTCTGGTATTTCGGATTTTGGGTTACTATACATACAGTAATAATTGTTGCCGCATAGTTTAAATATTCTCAAGCATTATTTAGCCATGAAGAAACTTGAAATTAACAACGCAAAGGAACAGTCCGTGGTAATACGGAATGAGATATCACGTTCAGGGGAATCAAGGTATGATCACAGACTCCATGGAATCCTCCTCGTAAGTGAAGGCATGAGCTGTTATGAAGCAGGGAGAATCCTTGGGGAAGATTCCAGAACCATGGAGAGGTGGGTAAGGAAATTCAACGAGAAGGGTTTCAATGCACTCAGGGAAGGAAAGAGATCTGGAAGGGCACCGAAACTTACGCCTCAACAGATGGCTGAGATTAACACTGATCTGAGAAAGAACCCCGTAGAATTCGGTTACGAACAGAACCTGTGGGATGGAAAGCTCCTCATGCACCACATCTCAGAGAAGTTCCACACGGAAATAGGCGTCAGGTCATGCCAGCTGATCTTCCACAGACTGGAGTTCAGGAGGA
>DAQB01000145.1:0-6643 GCA_002502705.1 Thermoplasmatales archaeon UBA582
CACTTGTAGCAACAGCTGCATCGGCTAAGTTCCCGCCTGACCTGATTATATCTGCTCCTGCCATAGATGCCAGCTGACTTGAGGATGAAACAACACCTTTGACAGAATATGAGTTTGGTCTGGTTCGCATGTTCTAAAATTATATCTTTCGTAATAAGATTGCTATCCCCGTTTCCTGGAATGCTGGTTTTTAAAATTAACTTCAATTTCCACGTAAGTCATCACGTATTGGTGCGGTTTTATTTGAAAAAGATTTATGCACATTCATGATGTCGATCTGTGAAGGTGGGAGTTATTGGATTCCAGGGAGACGTCGCCGAGCACATGGAGTTTCTTTACAAACTTAAGGACGAAAAAAAACGCGATGTGGATCCGGTCCTTGTAAAGAGCAGAAGAATGCTTTCAGAGGTGTCGGCGCTGATAATTCCTGGCGGGGAGAGCACTACTATTTACCGATTAATAAAGGAATACGAAATTTACTGGGATGTTGTGAGGAGGGCAAAAAATGGTATGCCCGTTATGGGAACATGTGCTGGCCTCATAATAGTTTCCAAGGATTCTCAAGACCCAAGAGTGAGAGGCATGGGCCTTATAGATGTTGTAATCAAAAGGAATGCTTATGGAAGGCAGGCCAATTCATTTTATGATACTTTGAAGATCAAAGGCATTGGGAATTTTGTTGGAATTTTTATCAGAGCGCCGGTCATCGAATCGGCTTCTAATGCTGAGGTACTTGCAACTTATGAGGGGCAGCCTGTGATGGTCATGAACCAGTATGTATTAGGCTTGACATTTCATCCTGAACTCTCTGGCGATACTAGGATTCATGAATATTTTCTCAGCATGGTCGGGAGAGAGGGGTACGTTTCCACTGGAAGCCGGGAATGGTATGTGAGTGGTGTGGCATGAGAACGCCCCTTTATCAGAACCATATAAGAATGGGAGCTCACATGGTAGATTTTCATGGGTGGGATATGCCTCTTTATTACTCATCAATTATGAATGAACATATGCTTGTAAGAAAAAATGTGGGATTATTTGATGTCTCGCACATGGGCGATGTACTCATAGAGGGGGATGATGCAATAGATTTCATTAATTATCTCATTCCTACGGATATCAGCAGGCTCGAGGATAATAAATGCGTATATACTGCGTTTTTAGACCAGGATGGTTTGATCATAGATGATACTATATTTTACAGGTTGAGTGAAAAGAAATTTTTCTTTGTACCTAACGCCTCTACAACACCCATGGTATTTTCATGGATTAATTCACTTAAGCAAGATTTCAATGTGAAGATTTCTGATCTATCTGCAGATATTGCATGTATAGCAGTTCAGGGTCCGCTGTCTGTAAAGATAGCAGAAGATCTTAGCTTCCACATGCCAGATCCATTCACATTCAGTTTCTCTCCAACACACAGTATGAATGGACTCACAAATTCCAACGATATGATTATTTCCGGAACAGGTTATACTGGAGAAAGAGGATTTGAGATCATCCTACCATCCCAGGATTCCCCTGATCTCTGGGATAAAATATATAAAATAGCAGATAAAATTGGAGGAGGGCTTTGTGGTCTCGGAGCAAGGGATACGTTGAGGATGGAGAAAGGAATGCTTCTTTCCGGAACAGATTTCAATCATGACAGGGACCCGTTTGAGTGTTCAATTGGATTTATTGTTAATAATGGAAACGATTTTGTTGGGAAAAATAACCTCATTTCAAGAAAAGGTGTTGATAAAGAAATCTTCAGGGGCTTCATTCTTAAAGAGAAATCTATACCACGAAGCGGCTTCGAGATCTATTATGAAGGCAAAAAAATAGGCAGAATAACAAGTGGTACAATGTCCCCTATCCTCAATAAATCAATTGGCCTTGGATTTATTAACAAAGAGAATGCAAAACCAGGATCAGAGGTTGAGATTGTTATACGTGATAAGAAAGTGCAGGCAGAGGTATCCAGACCAAAAATAGTTCCATAGGAAATACACCCCCCCGTCTGTTCTGTCGCTTTTTTCAATGATGATATTATATAGACATTGTCCTTTCCCGTTTCAGTAATGATGCGCATTAAGATTGTAGTTACAGACAAAGTGGATCCCATATTGGTAAACAATCTCAAAGGTTCTGGTTTTGACGTGGATTATTTTCCGGAAATTACACATGAAGACCTGTTAAAAATAGCTGTGGATTACAATGCCATAGTTGTAAGAAGCAGAACCAGGGTCACGTCAGATCTTATCAAAAGATCCTCCAACTTGAAACTGGTGGCCAGGGCAGGCGTGGGACTGGATGGGATAGCACTGGACGATCTCAAGGCAGCAAACATATCTGTCCTGTCTGCTCCCGAAGCCTCTACTGAATCAGTTGCTGAGCTTACAATTGGTATGATGATATGCGCAGCTAGAAACATACGAAACCTCTCTTTAGAAACAAGGAAAATGAAATTCAGGAAAGAAGCAGGCATCGAACTGAGGGGAAAGATTCTAGGTATTATTGGATTAGGCAGGATAGGTTTCAGAGTCGCTCAGGTCGCGAAAACGTTTGGGATGCACATTGTATATTACGATCTCTTTCCGAACAACGAAAGGGCGATGGAAGTCGATGCCAGGTTGCTGGAAATCAAAGAACTGGTGGCTGTCTCAGACTTCATCGGAATATTTGTTACTGTTAAAAAAGGTGATAGACCCATTCTTGGGAGGGACGAGCTGGATCGCATCAAACGTGGAGCTATTATAACCAACANNCCAGCAGGGCGTCAGCGATAGACGGTGCATACCTTCTTTCCATGCTGAAAACCGGACGCGTCGCGTTCTATTCGGCAGATGTGTTAATGGATGAGCCCCCCAAAGAGGCGTGGGAGAGAGAGCTGATAAGCCTCGACAATGTTATGATCACACCACACATTGGCGCCCAGACCGCAGAGGCCCAGAGAGCTATCGCGGTTTCAATCTCTGAAAAAATAATTGATTTTTTTGGTGGAAGTAAATGATATTGACTCCCGGTCCGGTAGAGGTATCCAGTGAAGTTCTATCAGCCTCACAAAAGCATATGCCACACAGATCTGAAGAGTTCAGGGAGATATTGCGTAAATCCCTCCGGGTCCTAAGAGATACAACCAAATGTCAAAGAGTTGCAATTACAACGGGTTCCGGGACAACAGCGGTTGACATGATGGTCCACTCCCTCCTCAAGACCGGTGAAAAGGTTGTCTCCATCTCATATGGCGAGTTTGGTGAACGCCTTGCAGAATCAATACGAAGGAGGGGTTGCGATTTACACGTCCTTGGATATAATGAAAATCAGCCTGCAGATCCAGATATAATATTACGGGAGGCCAGAAAACATGGAGCCTCCTCAATTGCATTGGTGCACAATGAAACAGGTAATGGAACGATGCTATCCAATCTTCATGAAATTTCAACAGTTGCGAGCGAGAACGGCTTAAATGTAATAGTTGATTCTGTTTCAGGATTTGCTGCGCTTCCTCTAGAAATAAAAAAATGGGGGATCTCTGCAGTTGCGACCTGCGGCCATAAGGGCATATCCTCACTTACGGGCATTGCAATCAATATCCTGTCAGATGATGCTGAAGACAGGCTAAATACAATATCTCCAGCGACACAGTACCTCGATTTGAGGAATTCTCTTGCATTTATGGAAAAGATGGAGACGCCTTACACCCCGGCAATAGGATCATTTTCGGCTCTCAGCGTTGCTCTTGACGAATTGTCCAGGGAGGGCATAGAGGAAAGAATCAGGAAAACACGAGGGTACGCAGAATATGTTATTTCTGCGCTTCAGGAAAAGGGATACAAAGTTACCGGGACAGATCAAACCAGATCAGATTGCGTCCTTAACATTGAAACAAAATCCAACCCGGCTGCCCTGATCAGCAAGCTGCATGAAAGAGGATTTGAAGTATCTGGTGGAATGAAAGAACACCGGGGAAAGGCCGTCAGAATAGGTTTAATGGGCCATCTTCAATTCAAAGACATAGTATTATTTGTAGAAACATTCCTGAAATTAGAAAAAGGAATTGTTTGAAATATTATAAATTATAAAAGTTTTATTGAATTGCAAAATTAGAGAGGGTGTCCGGAAGCACCCTGGTCTACGTTGAGGGAGGAGGCCTGTTCAAGGCTCATGTTCTTTGTTTCTCTTATCGCTATTAGTGTTAATATCACACCTGCGAAAGCAATTCCAGCCAGCAGATCAAACAACACTGGAAAACCAGAAGTGGCTATTATTGTTGGAACCAGGAAAGTGAATATCCCAGCACCAAGTTTCCCGGAACCCGCTGATATACCATGTGATGTCGTTCTTATGCTGGTTGGAAACAGTTCGGTTGGTATGATAAAGGTGGTGGAATTGGGTCCAATATTTCCAACCAGAAACGAGAGTCCATACATTGCTATAAAGAGGGAAAGATCAGTTTCGATTGTTGTAAAGCGCAGTGCGAAGACGAAATATATTATTGCCATTACAGAAAATCCCGCCCACTGAAGAAGCTTTCTGCCAGCCTTATCAACAAGACCCACTGCGATCCAGTAACCTGGCACTTCAAACGCAAGCGCAAGTATTGTGTTTCCCTCCGCAATATGGAATACGGTCTGTGCAAGGTTACCTTTTACTGCTCCATACCCTATGAGGCCAAGAACCGTTCCGCTATTGACGGAAGTGCCATAAAAAGCCATATCGAAAATAAACCAGGATCCTGCAGTCCCAAGCAGGAACAACCAGTATTTATTTGCAATCGCTCGATTTATTCTTCTTGAAAAGTTAGGAGCTCCGTTTGTGTCAACAGCCTTTCCGGTCGAATGCTTTGTGGCATCTATCACTGCTTCAGATGCAAGCGTCTTGTTTCCAGCCTCCAGAGAATATCTTGGGGTTTCGAGTATCTTTCTCCTGAGGTATATTACTGAAGCAGCAGGAATTGCTCCGAATCCAAGCATGAACCTCCACGACTCTGTGACCGGGAGGAAAGCAGTTGAAGCCAGTCCAACTATTGCACCCGCAAGAAGCCCGAAACCCTGCATCGCAAACACTGAAAGCACCAACTTACCCCTGCTTTTGACATTCGAATACTCGCTCATTATGGTTGCACTTATTGGATAATCCCCACCAATTCCTATACCTAGTATAAACCTGGAAATGATCAACATAGTTACGTTGACGGAAAAAGCTGAAATTATTGCAAATACGACCAGTATAGACATCTCAACTCCATAGGTGAACTTTCTACCCTTCTTATCTGCAATTCTGCCGAATATCATCGCACCCAAAAATGCACCGAAAAGGGCAGCCGCCCCTATCATGCCAGATATAAAGGTGTTTCCAGCGATCTGGCCACCAAACACTACGGAAGATTCTATTATCGGTGCTGCTGTCGATATGACGAACAGATCATAGGCATCTGAAAAGAAACCCATTCCAGCAACGAATATTGCTTTTCCGTGGAACCTGTTGACCTTTGCCTGGTCAAGATTCTTTAACAAATCGTTGTCGTTATCTTTACTCATAGTCTTACAAATCAATAATGGGGCGAGATAATATTAATCTAATTCAAATATTATATATGTCTATATAGTGTCATACATATACCTATATATTAAATAGATTCAAATGTTACAAAACTTAATCTTAAGACGCACATGTTCTAGAGTTTATATGACCGATTCAAGACTTTCAGCAGCTCAGAAAAAACTGATTGATCGCTTTTCTGCCGCAAAGGATGGTAAGAGAATTATAGAAAAGTACCTGAAAGAAACAGAAAAGAAAACCGTCGAGGATCTTACTCTCCAGGAGGCATCAAGACTCATCACGAGGATAAAGGATGGCAGGATTCAGGCACCCTCGACGAAGACTTCTCCAACAGTGAAGCAGGCCACGCTTATAAGAAGCCTGCAGGATGGTGATGAAAGGATCCGAATAACAGCGGATTACCTGCGTAAGATGGGCATAACAGAGATATCGGAGCTTTCAGTTAGCCAGGCCTCCCAACTGATTGACAGGCTCCTGGCAGCAAAATCAGGAACCAAAGAAGAAAGATCAATGAGCCCCGCTACCATGAAACAGATAAGGTATATTGAAAAACTCCTGGAAAATGAAAAATTCAAAAAAACAGTTGAAGATCTCCTCAGAAAGTACCGGAAAAAAACAGCCGATGAGCTGACACGGAAAGAAGCCGGTGAGATAATAGATAGGGTTATTGAAATACAGAAGTGATCTGATCGGAACAGGCAGAATAGATATGTTAGATATTTAAAAGGTAAAGCATTACGGTTAAACCCAATGGAAAAGATACTAGTAAATTGCGCTTTACCGTACGCGAATTCACCACTTCATCTTGGCCATATAGCCGGCAGCAACCTTGGAGCTGATATATTCGTCAGGGCTCTGCGGCTTATTGGATATGATGTTTTATATGTTTGCGGAAGCGATGAATATGGAACTCCTATAACAATTCAGGCTGAAGCAGAAAACGTGTCCCCAAAGGATATAGCCGATCGGTATCACCAGCAGCATGAAAGGTCGCTTGCTGCGATGCAAATTAAGTTTGATATTTTTTCACGAACAACCTCACCCGTTCACCATGAAACCGCTTCAGAACTATTCAGGCAGTTATACAATAATG
>DAQB01000145.1:6692-11327 GCA_002502705.1 Thermoplasmatales archaeon UBA582
GAGGGGATCAGTGTGATGAATGCGGAAGAATACTGGACCCAAGGGATCTGATAAACCCAATATGCATAATTTCTGGAGACTCGCCGGAATTCAGGGAAACGGATCATCTCTTTTTCCGCCTGGATAAATTCCAGGGCAAGCTCGAATCCTGGATAAATTCGAGGACAGACTGGAAACCGCATGTACTTGAGTTCACAAAAGGACTTTTAGCAGCAGGCCTGAAACCAAGACCTGCCACCAGGGATATGTCCTGGGGCATCCCGGTGCCAATACCGGGATTTGAGAACAAGGTAATCTACGTTTGGATCGAGGCTTTGATGGGCTACCTTTCATTCGCGAAAGAACTATCTCTACAAAGAGGGGAGAAGGACCTTTGGAAGGATTACTGGCAGGATCCAAAAGTTAAGGCCTATTATTTCATGGGAAAGGACAACATCACTTTTCACACTATCATATGGCCAGCCATTATAATGGGTGTAGGCGGATTAAACCTACCTTATGACGTTCCTGCCAATGAGTACCTGCAATTTAACGGTGAGAAGTTTTCCAAAAGCAGGGGCATTGGATTCTCCATTGACAGCATAACTTCTAAGGTGGATAGTAATTACGTGCGATATTACCTGGCGTCAATCCTTCCCGAAAACGGAGATTCGAACTTCAGTTTAGAGGAAATGCAGGAAAAAGTGAATTCAGAATTCATCTCGAAATATGGAAATTTACTGCATAGAATAGTGAGCTTTGTGGTGTCAAACAGGATAGGTCTTTCATCAAGATCGATCGACCCGGAAGACCACGACATACTTGAAAGATTCCTTGCAAAATTTGACGAATATACTGAAACTATAAGATCCGTTGAGATCAAGAAGGCTCTTAAGTTATGGATAGACCTTGTCCAGGAGGCGAATTCCTACGTTAACAGATCGGAACCATGGAAGCTTATTAAATCCGATCTCAAAAAATGTGCGGGTAAAGTTTACACGGCACTGCGTATGCTTCAGATCCTGACAGTTATGATATATCCATACACACCTGAAGCTGCAGAAAGGGCCATTGGAATTTCTGGCTTTAATGGAAGCATTAAGCAGGCATATGAAAAATTAAGGGAAAAAGATGTGGTTTTTACACCATCAAAAGCCGAAGTGCCATTTACCAGGCTAGAGCTCAAAGAAGTAAATCCTAATTCGCTTGACCTCACTGTTGGCCTGATTGAAAAGGTCGAAGAACATCCAGATGCCGACAGGCTTTACGTACTCCAGGTTTCTTTGGGGGACAGAAAAATTCAGCTTGTTGCCGGACTTAGGAAACACTACAGACTGGAACAACTTGAAGGCAGAAGAATAATAGTGGTAGCGAACCTGAAGAAGGGCAGATTCAGGGGAAAAGAATCAGAAGGCATGCTGCTGGCTGCAGACGATGGCAATTCAACAAAGATACTTACTGTTGATGAGGGAGTTTCTCCAGGGACAAAAGTGGAAATCGGCCCGTACAGATTTAACGGTACCCACACAGTTGAAATAGAGGATCTTCAGAAAATGGGGCTTAAAGTGGGTGAGAATCAGAAGGTATTCGCAATCCTGGATGGTAGCAAAGAATTCCTGCATATTGGTCCCATCATCGTGCATCCAGAGTCGCATGTGCTTGAAGGGGCCACAGTAAAATAGCGAAGAATTGATATTTCGCTGTTCTTCTCTAATAAGATATAAATAGCCGCATTTACTACCGTCATGCTTTGATGATCCATATGCAACTTACTAAATTTGAAAGAGCTAGGATTATTGGAGCTAGAGCACTGCAGATTTCAATGGGAGCCCCTGTTATTATCGATGTTCCGAAAGGAATGATAGATCCTGTGGATATTGCCATGCTTGAATATGAAAATAACCTTATTCCTATTACTATAAAAAGATAGTATGGAATATTTTTTATTCAATTCTCTTATCTTGAGAGGTGGAGAAAAACGAGTTTATCGATCTTCTGGATCAGATAACATCAGATGCCTCGTCCATAACGCACACAAGGTTAACCTTGGTCAGAACGTTTGAAAACTTCTTTCCAAAAAAAATACTTGCCGGGAAATACCTGGATATCAAATCTATCCCGGTTTCAGGGAACTACAGGTTTGTCGTATCAAAGTTCAACAAATCTGAGTATGAAACCTTCAGATCATATTTCAGGAACGATCTGAATTTCCTTTTTTTCAGTTATAGAAATCTCGACAGCATCCTTTCAGTCTCCAATCATTCCGGTTATTTTCTATCACGGTTCAGGGCTGGAGGCAACGGTTCAATTTCTTTGAAATCGACTCCCGATCACACTGGCCAGAGTTACCTGCTTAATGAGATCAGGAATGCGATCATAAATGAAATCTTTCCTCACGAACTGAGGCTCTCGAATTCAGAAGGCTGGGTTGATCTGAGCACCGATCTCAACTTTCGCATCAACGGTCCTTTACACACGCATTCCGGTTTCATCTTTGATCTGACAACACATATAATCGATAAAATATCATCTTTGAACGATAGAATAATCGCCCAAAGGGTCAAGAGAAATCCATCCAGTGGAATCAGGTCAGGACAGATCAATCCAGTCACTTTTAGATTAAGTGAGAGAATTACAGGCGAAAAGTTAATGGAACTGGTCAACCGCACCTTCCTTTGTGGGAAGGTCGAGGAAAGCGTGCTTGGATCATCATTTTATGTTTTTGAGTCTACATTTTCAGCTCCTTTCTGCAGGATCACAAAATCACAGGATTTCGTTAAGTTGATATCCCTGCCAGGCGCTTCTCTTGATAACGTTGCATCTGTAATTGATAATTTATACGACGCAGGAAGGTTGATCGATGACAGGCAGTAAGAGCGCCGTTTTATTCAGGGAATATGCAATAGACCGTGAAATACAGCGGATTCTTACTGTGGTCGTTTCAGTTCTCCAATCACTGCCAAACGATCAATCCTACAACATTACAAATATCGGAAAGCAGGGAAAAACGACGTTTAATGTCACAGCCATCAGGGATCTAGATGGAGGTTCAAAACAGAACCATCTCCTGATAGATGTTCTGCCGCCAACCAATATACTTCCGATTGAACAGTGGATACCTGAACACCTGGAAAGATCTTATGTTGAACCTGAACGCAACTCTACAGTCGACCGGGTTCTGGTTATAAGATCTTCCGACAGGAAAGCAGCTCTTAAAGAGATAGGAAAATCACTTCACAATTCAATAATATGGGAGATAGACGAATTGAACGGAGTCATTCGTATTGCATCCGGAAACCACTTCGACAGACAGCTTGGAAATTTCCTCAAGGATGGGTATAACTTTGCGTTTGACAATTTCCCGAATCCATATTTTCCGGAAATGAATCCACTGCTCAAACTCCACTTCCTTACTCTTAACTTCAACAGACGTGGCCTGCATAATAAATCGGCAGTTCTGGAGGACGCGGTGCGGATCGCATCCTCCTTCAGCATCTTTGGCGATCTCAATGCGATCAACATCGATTTCTCATCGCTCTTAAACACACTTCTAAAGATCGGAATCGCAACCGGCTCATCAAGGATAAGCTTCCCATGGAGCCGCACAAGGACTGAACGGGCTTTCATACGTCGTTATTACAGGTACGTTGAAAAAGCATCTAAAACGTCATTATATGACTATGATTCCTATTTCTAGTTATTGACTTTTTGGCTGAAAACAAAACTAAATCTATTTATGCAGGTTGGACAATCCGCTTCCATGGAAGATCATGTCAAAAGAATCATGGAAACGCTTAACACTGAAAAGGTGTCATTCCTGCAGATGCAGTTTACCGATATCCTTGGTTTTGTAAAAACCTTAACAGTGCCCAAAAATCGATTTGAAAACGCCGTCACAGAAGGGGTAGTATTTGATGGCAGTTCCGTCGCTGGATACGCCCAGATTGAGGAATCTGACATGCGGGCTGTACCTGACATATCCACCTTCACTATATTGCCGGAGGATAACGACCGCTTCAGGGTTGCAAGATTCATTTGTGACATACACGCACCTGATGGTGACCAGTTCCCGGGCGACCCAAGATATATACTGAAAACACTGCTGCAGAAGCTTAACAGAGAAAAAAAGGACTTCTTTGTCGGGCCGGAGTTCGAGTTTTTCCTTTTCAAATATGACGAGCATGGCAACCCGACAAATGAACCCGTGGATTTCGGCGGTTATTTTGACAACACGCCTCTTGACAGAGCGAGCCTGATTAGGCAGGAAATTCTGAATGAGTTGCACAAGCTCGGTTATCAGCCTGAGGCAGCGCATCATGAGGTAGCCTTCGGGCAGCATGAGATTGACCTGAGATACGCACAGGCCCTTATGATGGCGGACCGGGTCGCGATGCTCAAAAGCATAATCAAGAATACAGCCCAGAAGCACGGTTATTATGCAACATTCATGCCAAAACCAATCAACGGTGTTAACGGATCCGGGATGCATGTTCATCAGAGCATAATGGCCCTTGATGAATCCCATAATTATTTCTACGACGAAAAAGCCAAATACGGACTGAGTGAAATGGCAATGCATTATCTTGGTGGAGTTCTGACACACATAAATGAGGCATCCGCTGTTCTGGCATCTTGGGTAAACTCATACAAGAGGCT
>DAQB01000145.1:11348-19153 GCA_002502705.1 Thermoplasmatales archaeon UBA582
GAACTAAGATGCCCGGACCCTGCAGGAAATCCGTATCTGCAGTTTTCCGTCATTCTCGCAATGGGCCTTGACGGAATCAGCAGGAAGATCGATCCTCCAGATCCTGTGGAACGGGATATCTATCATATGACCGCAGAGGAGAGGCAGAAGCTTGGGATTGGCTCGATGCCAGAAAGCTTAGGCGAGGCTTTGCATCATTTCCGGCAGAGCAAGCTGATGCAGGAATCTCTGGGGAAGCATATATTTGACAATTTCGCGACAGTAAAGCAGAGAGAATGGGACGCATTCCGTTCATTCGTAACAAAATGGGAAGTAGACAGGTACCTGCCGAAACTGTAAGTTTCTGAATATCCAAACTTTCAAATATTATCTTAAAACGACTGAATTTATCAAGACAAATCGGTTATCCACCTTCTTCAGCCACCCATTATTTTGGATATTCCTGGCATACCTATGGGGAGAAATCTAAGTTAACTCAAAAAAGAAATAGCCTATAAAACGGTGCATACCGTAATTTGGATGCGATTGATGATGGCTTCCTACTATGTTTACAGATGAACGCGTTGACCTGGAAATCACCATTTCAGTAAATGTGAGAATTGAGATACGTTTAAAAACCGTGATTGCTGTGATCGAAAGAAATACCTGACCAAGAAAATTCTGTTTGGCAATGTTTATCTGCTAACTGAAAATATTCCATTTAATGTTGCGAAATCTTCTATACAACGAAGACTGCATAGAGGGTGCTAGGAGGCACATTAAGGATGGAACTGTTGATCTCATTATCACTGATCCTCCATATGGAATCAATGCAGATACATTCGAGAAGCATTACAACAGGAAAGCGAGCAATGTCATAGACGGTTACGTTGAAATCCCAAAGGAAAAATATGAGGAATTCAGCGACAACTGGATCAGGGAGGCAGAACGCATCTTGAGGCCCGGAGGGAGCATCTACATAGTATCAGGCTACACAAATTTGCATCATGTGATGGGTGCACTTAGCAATACAAAGTTAAAAATGGTCAACCATATTATCTGGAAATACAACTTCGGTGTACATACCACAAGGAAGTACGTTTCTTCTCACTATCACATACTTTACTTAATTAAACCCGGCGGAAAGGTCACTTTCAATACTTTCTGTCGGTATGGTGAAAATGAGAGGGATGATAGTGGAGGCTCGCTGAATTACCGGGACAGGGAGGACGTCTGGATTATCAACAAAGAGTACAAGCCCAATCAGAAGAAGAACCGGAACGAACTCCCCACATCATTGCTTATCAAGATGATACAGTACAGCAGCAATGAGGGCGATCTCGTTTGCGATCTCTTCCTTGGCGGCTTTTCTACAGCAAGAGTTGCCATTGGTCTTAGGAGGAAAGTTACGGGATTTGAGATCAACCAGAAAATATTTAGGAATGGAATGGCAACTTTCGAAAAAGTGATACCAGGTCATCTTTTTGATAAAATCAGGATACCGGACAAATCCAATTTTGTCAGGAGGGGAAAACCATGGACACAGGAAGAGAAACAGAAAGTAAACATAAGATATGCAAATCTCCGGAGCACCGGCAAAAACAGAAAAGAATCTATCGATTCGCTATCGTCTGAATTTGGAAGGGGGCGTTTTTCCATTTCTAAAATCCTGAAATCCGAGAAAGATTCGTTGCCTGTGCGGATTCATAATAAGCGTGAATTTACATGATTTGCCTGTTTTGATAACCAGGGGGTCACTCTTAAAAGGTAAGTGTGGAAAATGAAGCACGCTGTGCCAGGCTAACATTAGATGATCGAATTCTTCGACAATATTCAAAAATATTTGAGTTATTCAAGAACAGTTGTGGATTTAGCACACTGTTTAGTAATCCAGGGGCATTCTTAAAGATAGGATTAACAAATAATGGCAATTGGATCCCGTAATTCACGCAAGGATGATATATATTGCATGTATCCATTTTCAATGAAGTATTCAGCTAAAATGGCTGTTGCTCTTATAACCATGGCTCTGGTTTTTACTGGAGTTGGTATAGCATACAGAGAAACGGCTGCAAATGCCGAACTTCAAGCAAATCCTTATTCTTATATTCCTGCAAACATCAATGACATTTGGCGAGGAACCTATGATAATACCACCGTGATCGTTTTCTCTGGAAGTAACTATTACGGAGCAATCATCTTCGGACAGAATTTAATCGTGGAGAAATCAAACCTATTTAAGATATTCAGCTCCCAACTAAACCTACACGTTTCATTGGTTATTTATAATGTGCCAATCATAAGCATCCCAGAAAACAGTACGTTCAGTTTCAGTGGTTTCAGCCTTATCGATAGAATGTTGGGACAGAACACATCCTTAGGAATCCATGGTTATCAATATATTGCAAACCCAGAGTCAGGAATAATGATTATGGGAAGTTTGGATGCAATAAAAGTGTCTCTTGCGTCCAGTTATCAGGACACTTTCATCAACTCATTTGAACTGAGCCCAATACTGAATAACAACCTTTTCTCTTTTGAAATCATACATCCGTTATCACAGTACTTTTATTTCGCTTCCGGAAACATTTCTGGCAAATCCATGCAAGTCCATCTGTACCTTAACGACAGGATAAACAGCTTCGAACTATTCATCATTCTGGGATATATTCTTCCTGCAAACAGCTCAGTTTTGCCTTTGCCTGATAATGGATTGCTTCTTACATTGAACCATGGAAATTTCTTTTACGAGTTCACTTACATTAATCTTGAACTCTTCATGACTCTGGTGATACATTGACAAACCAAATGATCTGGAACTCCAAAAGCATGGCTGTTTTTTTCCTCAAGAATTACAGGAAATCAAGCGCTTTCAAGTATATTATTATCTTATTTTTCTTATTGGGCCTGCTTATGTCTGTGCTTTCAATTTTTTTCCTGAATTCCATAGTCAGTGAATTTGTCCCTAGCTCAATAAAAATAATACACTATCCAAAGCAGATCCTCGAAGACATATACAACTTTGCCTGGGCAAGTATAGCCATTTACCTGCCAGTCTTAGCAGTTGCATTCTTCGCGTCCACTTCAATATCCTCAGATTTAGAATCAAAAAATATCTATCAATTTATGACAATGCCAATATCAAAGGAAGAATATCTTTTCTCAAAAATCCTCTCTAGTTTTGTCGCGTCTATCATTTCAGTACTTGTCTTTATTGCGATGCAATTTATCACATACCTGCTTATCTTTAGGAGTTTCCCACCTCTCGCTTTTCTGAACTATGTCACAGTGATGATTTTAATCATATTCACAGACACTATTGCTGCCATGGTATTCAGCAGCATCATCAAGAAAGGAGATTATGGACCTTTAGGGTTTATCTTGTTTTTTCTTCTAATTACTAACGTTATATCACTTTTGATATCAAGCATGAGTGGGTTAAATGACAGTTTTATAATTACGAATGCACAAAGATTGGCCTATCTTGTCTTTTTAAATGTTGAACCATATTTCATGGTATATACCGGTTCTCTATCCAGTATAAGTTTTAACTCAGAACTGCTCTTAATTTATATACAGATTGCCTACACCGTTGCATTCTTGTTTATCCTCTATTCCGTCTTTATGAGAAGAGGTGAAGTAAGATAAGCTCAATTTCAGTCAAGAATTTACGCAAGATCATAAAGAGAAAAACTGTTTTAGATATTCCAGAACTTAACATTTCCAATTCTGTTGTTGGTGTGGTTGGTCCAAATGGAAGCGGAAAGTCAACCCTTCTCAAAATTATTTCAGGATGCATCGAAGGGTATTTGGGATCAAGCTTTGTTGATGGAGTCAATATTGTGGAAAACCACAAAAGGTGCGTCAGAAAAATCGGTGCACTCATTGAAAACCCCCATCTGTATTCGTACGTAAATTCTTACGATATGCTTCAACTTGCCTATAAATTGAGAAACGGTAGAAATGGAAACGAGGACGAAATTGACAACAGCCTGAATCAAGTCGGCCTGATGTCAAAAAAGGATATCCAAATAAGGGATCTCTCATCAGGAGAGAAAAAAAGGCTTTCCATCGGTCTTGCGCTTGTAGGTTCTCCAGACATAATTATTCTAGACGAGCCAACTAACAACATGGATGCAGAAGGAGTATCTATGTTTCAACGTTTGATAAATCAGCTGAGGGACGATGGTAATAGGCTCATTATAATAACGTCTCATGAACTAGATATTATCGGTAAAATATGTGACAGGCTTATTTTTCTCATTAATGGTCAGATAAGAAGAGACTTTATAATAAACAAAGAAGGATATTTTCTGATACTTCAAACAGACAGATCTGCCAATTCGGTTGCTCTGCGAACATTCAAGACTGAATTGCTCGCTGAAGGCAAGATTGCTGTATTGATTGAGAATGAGGACGAGCTTAACGATCTTTTTAGAACGATCTCAGAAAGAGGAATTAAAATAAAAAGTATAGAGAAAATGACACAGGCTGAATTTGAATATAAAAAAGCATTCAACCAGTAAGAACAAATCTTAGACTGACAATTAAATACCTGACAAAAGTACCATGCACATCCAAGTTTGGTTTTGCGTAAAGACTGAAAACGAAATAATGAGGTTAAGTGTCTCCAGTGGGAATCAAAGGCGATTGAATCCAAAAGCATCAGTGAAATATGAAAAAAATTAGATTAGAGGAGTGAAATCTCATCTCCAAGCAGAACCTTCATCCCTGACTGGGATACAAGCTTTCCATTTACGTCCTCTATTTCTATTACCCCAATATAAGATTTGTAATCGAAAAACATCAATGATACGTTTACGTAACTTTGGTCATTCATTGTACCTTCAGTTGTATTCGCACTTAAGAAGATATATCTTGAGCCATTATATGTTAAATTTACAAACTGCTGAGTGTTTGGAAATATAGCAAATAAAGCGTTAAAGAGTGTTGCGTTATAATAATTGTTGAATTTAGCTAAGCCGATTAGTGTGCTGTTACCACTTCCATTTCCATAAGCGGAAAATGCTATGGCAGACAAATTTGAAAGTGCATCATTAAGATATGCAGATTCGGATTGTGTAGTCGCAGTATTTGACGTATTTACAAATTCTCTGAATAAAGACGAAGCGTTCTGTATGTTCACATCCACCTGGAGGAAATTAGTTTCTAAAAGACCTGTTTGACCCTCAATTTGTGAGGAATTTAAAAAAATCGAGTGAGAAGGCGATGGAGCGGGGTTCTTTAATATCGTCACCTCACTGTTCATTAGCGACAGAATGGAGCTTTTGCTAACGTTTACGGTTGAAAGGTGGAGCACGAGGATTAAGTCATGAGAATAAACAGAAATCATAACGTTTACAAAATCGCTTGTGGTGTTCAGCCCTGAAAATAATCCGATAAATTCATTCGACTTTACGAAAGCATATACGTATGGCGTTCCAGACGACGTAAATCCCAATGTTACGTTGCTGGTTGTTGAATTCTGTGCACTATCATTGATTACTGCCCAAATATGGCTTACTTCACTCTGATTTCTCTCCGAGATGTAACCTACTGTCACGATTCCTGTTCCACTGACAGGTTGAAAAACAGCCAACTCGAGAGATGTTATACCCGAAACGGAAGGCGAGGTAGACGTAGGCGCTGAAACGTATGAAGTTGCCTTCCCGGAACTATGGCTTGAACCCGAAAACGAAAGGAATGGCATCCTATTAACAAGTTGACTATATCCGGGCAGGACATAGGTTGTAAGAGGAGTTGACGAATAAGATGAAAAATATGAACCACCATCGCCTTCCAATATTCCGATTCCAGCAGATGCATTACTGGATGTACCTGTAGTCCCTGTTGTCTGAGTCCAGCTGCCGCCAACGCTTTTGTTTACCTGATTGGAACTGACAACGTTAGGGGAGTTGTATTGGGGAGAGGTAGTAGGATACTGCGTAGAGATCTTACCGGTGCTGGGCAAACTTAACCTTCCAGTCTCGTAAAGAAATCCAGTAGCTATAACTATAACCGCGACGATGAAAACTATAGCGAATTTTGCAGATTTGCCCATCCGATAAACTATAAATTCCGAGTATTTAATACTTTGGCTAAATTACAAATTCGACGAATGACTGTCCATAAGACCTTGTGTTATTCGTTATATGCTGTGCGAAGTTGTATAAGATTATGAGAGGCTCAATCGTTTTGTACATTTAATCCGGCACAGGGGGCATGAATTATTGTAGGTATGATAAAAGAAGTTGCAATGATTACGGCGCATCCTGGTCCTATTCAGTTATGGAATAAGGAACTCAATATTAGACCAACCCGAAGCATTTGTAACGGAAATTCAGATCTGATTGGTTTCAGATCCTGTTTGCTTTCTTTTAAACTACTTCTCTAAAAAAAACCGAACACAAATCATTTTTCAGTGGGCACTGAACCGGTCAAATCAAGACAAAGCATGGCTTTTACTATTAAGTTAAGATTCGCATGACATGAATGCAGAGGAAGCATATAGATTAAGGATAGCATCTGAGCCACACATTGCTGGCGATGAAGTTTACTATACTGTAAACTGGATTGAAGACAATGAATACCGATCCTCAATATATCGAATGAACTCAGGAAAGCAGGAAAGAATGACGTTCGGTGGCCACGAGAAAAAACCTTTTTTCAGAGGTGGATCACTCTATTACATTTATTCTACCCGTGAGGAGGAATCCCTTATGGTAATCGAGGGAAACAAGGAGCCCGCGAAGTTGCTAACGGCGAAATCTATATCAAAATACCTCTTTCACGATGACGGCATCCTGGCAATAATACAGGATAAGGCAGACGCAAAGAAACCCTTTGTTACAGAGAAGGTCAGATACAGATTCGATGGGCAGGGCCTCTTCAGGTCTAGAAAAAAACTTGTTTTAATCCAGAAAGAGCCAAAAGAACTCGTAAGCGGTGATTTCGATGTGACAGATCTGAGCACGAACGGGAAAAGGATTGTGTTCTCCTCAACAAAGGAGGATGATAATACCGGTTCTGAGGATGTTTATGAACTTGATATTGCAACAATGAAAACAAGGAGGATTACCTCCGGGACAGGTATGTCATCGCCCGTTTTGATAACTGAGAACGGGGAGATTGCTTACCTCGGGCACAGGAAGGGGAAAATACCGTGGGCCGCAACAAAGCTAATATTTCCCGAAAAAGGTGAGGAAATAGAGATAGGTAAATCGGCGTCAAATTCTGTTGGTTCAGATCTGTTTGTGCCGGCTGCACAATCCCTGAAGTTTGATGCAGGCGCTTTCTATATGATAGGCCAGGAGGGGGGGTCATCTTTTCTGTACAGATACGACGGCAAAGTTACAAAGATGACAGCTGAAGGGATTTCTGTTCGCTCCTTTGATGTATCAGGAGGAAAGATAGCCTATGTTTACACATCCCACTTGAAACCCTCTGTTCTCTCATTCGGCTTCGAAATAGATCTCAATGAAGGAGTAAAAGGAATAATTCCACAGAAAATCACAGCGAATGGAATGGAAGCATGGTTGCTCCTATCTGGAAAAGAGAACCCCACAATCGTTGCTGTTCATGGTGGTCCACACACAGCCTATGGAAACACTTACAACATTGAATTCAACTACCTGGTTTCAAACGGCTTCAACGTGCTTTATGGAAATCCAAGAGGGAGTGATGGCTACGGAGAGGAGTTTGCCCGGCAGGTGGCTGGGGACTGGGGAGGAAAGGACTTTGACGATATAGTCTCATTCATGGAAGAAGCAAAGAAACGTTTTGGATTAATTGAAAACTTTGCAATCACAGGAGGCTCATACGGAGGC
>DAQB01000109.1:0-1563 GCA_002502705.1 Thermoplasmatales archaeon UBA582
CTTAAGCATTCCATCATAGTAGTAGATAATTTATGATCTTTAACGCAGTCCCAGGATTTTATGCAATCTTAAAGGCACCATCCCTGCAAACGCAATTATGAACTCCCGCATGCAAATGCAGGGGACAGTAAATATTAAATGACCCTTTCCTGATGCTTTTCGATGGCCGAATAGGGGTAAATTGGAATGATCATTAACTATGATTTATATTTACGCAATATTCTGCAAACTATCCATCAGACTGAGCTTTAGCTTAATTCTGAACAGAAACGTAGATGAGGTTTTATATAATCATATCGCTTACTTTTTCTAATGAAGATTTATTCCACTAAAAAAGCGTTATTTCTATCCTTGCTTATTGTGGTGATAATGCTCTTTTCTTCCGCATTTGCGGTTGGAAATATGTTTGGCAGTCAGCAGAGTACGGGAAATTCAAATCCATTCGGAAGGGTATCCATAGGCATGGAAAACAATGTTGTTTTTCAGCTGGATCAAGAGCGTTTTATTTCAGTTCCAGTTGCACCATTGAGTGTTGATAAAAACATTTCAAATGCTTATAACGGCTCAATATCTGTCTTGATTACGTTTTCTCTTACTAATCAGAGCAGGTTAAACTCCTTGCTTTCCAATCTTACAAATCCAGAAAGTCCTGAATACCATAAATATATTACAAGATCGGAGTTTGCAGCAAATTTCTCAGTCTCACCTAATTTATACGGTCAAGCCGAAAGTTATCTTTCACAGTATCCCGGTCTTAAAGTAAGGACTTATGCTGACAGAGTTTCTGTTGAAGTCACTGGGCCGGCAAGGGATATCGGGGATCTCTTCAATACAAGCATAGTTACCAATGGAAGCAAAGGCTCATCATATTTTGCAGATTCCACACCAAAATTGCCAGAATCCCTTGCACCATATGTTTCAGAAGTCACTGGTTTGTCAAATGCTCCCATGCCCTTGCAGTACAACATGGCAATCAAAAAGGTTCAATTCTCTCAGACCAAAGCTAAGTCAGCCGGTAATACGTATCCGCAACCGGTCAATAGCACTGGAGTACAGTATGTATATGGATCAGATTTGCAGGTTGCATACGATGAACAATCTCTTTTGAATATAACGTATCCCACTAGTGAGGTAATCGCAACAATTCTCTGGGCAGGCACAAACGGTTCTGGAACTCCAGTCGGTGCATTTGATCCATCAGACATATACGCATATTACAATGCAACGCTTCCGTCATATGAGCCTCACGCAAAAGTCTATGGAGTTCCGATTAACGGCGCTGTTAAACCGGGATTATCAGCTACCTATGACACAACCGGTGCTAATTCTGAGAACACACTGGATCTAGAAATGGTAGGGAGCACTGCACCAGGTGCGAGTATTTATAACGTATATGGCCCTAATTCAACCTATTTAAGCATAGACTCTGCATTTGCATTTATACTGAACCCAAATTCTACTTATAAGGCTCTCGATAATGTTTCGGTCATAACAAATTCATGGGGTGGCACAGATAATAATAATACAACTTGGTTTGATTATCTGCAGGAGGCACAGGCTCGA
>DAQB01000109.1:1585-1777 GCA_002502705.1 Thermoplasmatales archaeon UBA582
TTCTGGCCAGCAGCGGAGATTCATGTGACAACACAGCGAGCTCAAAATACGTTGGCTCGACCGTAGAATTTCCGTCAACAATGGCATATGACAATTTTGGAGTCACAGCAGTTGGAGGCGACACACTCACTCTTGCTCCAAACCTGCATATAAAAAACGAGACTGCTTGGTACGAAACCAGCTCATATACTC
>DAQB01000109.1:1803-16788 GCA_002502705.1 Thermoplasmatales archaeon UBA582
ATTGCCAATAATACAATTGTATATATCACAATAGATGGTACCAGTTATTATGGAAACCCTTGCTTCTATGTATTTTGGGGAACAAGTGTAGCTTCGCCTGTTGAGGCAGGGATTATAGCGGAAATAAACGCTGTTCTAAACCATTACAACCAGTCGAATCTTGGTTATCTGAATCCTCTTCTCTACTCGCTTGGAAACAGTCAGATCACCACTATGAAAACTACAACACATACTGGATTCATAAAGACAGGAAAGTATAACTCAACCTTGCCGGCTCTTCCTTTCTATAACGTGATGTACGGGCATAATGATCTGTATAATGCAGCTTATGGATATAATCTTGTAACTGGCTGGGGCTCAATCGACGCATATAACTTGTCTATGTATGTCCTGAATGTAAACAGGAGCCTTTCAACAGTTGGATTGAAGGGTGTTGCGGATAATCTTCACCTTTCTGGTCTGAATGTGACTTCATTCTTTTATAATTCTACCACAGGTACTTATAATATCGTGAATACTGCATACAATGCATCGATCCAGCAAAATCTGTTTCTGGCTGACCAGCTCGGGGCGCCAATTTACTGGANNGTCTGTAAATTACACTGGATGGGTTGTTTTTCCATTTTTCGGGCAGTATCCTACCCAGACAGTTTATGAGTATAATTTCCCCCTTGGAGAAACAATATTCATGCCACATAATTTTGACATTAAGACCTGGATAAGCAATTTAACTGAACCAATGCAGCAAACCATCAATTTTGAAATAAACTCACATATTATCAGCCTTCCTGTCCCAGGGGCAGCATACATTATCGATGCCAATAACTATACATATTCATGGCAGGGACATACATATTACAATGGTCCTTGTCCGGATAATCCGTTTCATGGTGGATTGAATCCGCAATTTGGGCTGGTAGGAGGCCCATCTTGCGGTTTAGGAGTCTTTGGAAAACCAACAGCAGGTTCAGTTTCAGCATACGTTGAACCGCTTGATATGAACAGTTACATCCCGGCGACGACAAATGTCTTCAACGAAAGCATTGATGAAACCGGAGAAGCATCTTATTCGCTTGGTTTCACAGATATTAATCAAAGCACATGGACGATATCAGTGAACAGTGGCAGTCAATTACAGGGGATAGTTGATTGTGCACAGGGTGAGTACTCTCAGATATTTCAGGAGAACGGCCTTCCGGCCGGGACATCATGGAGTGTTAATATCAGCGGCACAGTATATACAACTACATCGAACCAGATAGTCGTACCTCTTGTCAATGGGTCTTATTTCGCTACCTTTAGTATGCCATCAGGATTCTTTGCATCTCCGTCTAAATATATATTCACTGTGGGTGGTCACTCAACTGATTTTATTGTGATCTATTCTTACTCAAGCAATGAAACTTACATAAAACCTGTTTCGACAATGTATCCGGTTAACAGCCAGATACTCCCTGGTTACACATTTAATATCACTTATTTCGGCCAGAGCCTGTTATCACTCGGTATGGCTTATGACAATAATAGTGGAATGCTGTTTATACCTGAATACTCAAGTTTACCTGGCAGAAGTGGAATTTATGTCTATAACACAATAACATCCAAGTTCGCAGGCATAATAGGGCTGCCATCTTATGATGCAATATATAATCCTTTTACAGGATATATCTATGCTTTATCTGTAAATGGTAATATTTCAGAGATTAATCCTTCGACTTTTGCAATACTAAAGAACCTGACCCTTACAGAATCAATATCTAATAATTCCGTTCTTCAGGAGCAGGGGGGCAATTTATATGCACTTAGCATGAATGGCTACATAANNTACTCGATGACGATTGTGAATACGGTGGACGCTCTGCCAGGTGGCTTTACTTCGATGTTTTCATTGTTCTTCACAGCATACGATGGAAATGCGTACATAGCAAACCTTAATGGAAATGACCTGTTGATAGTAAACCTTACAACTTCTGCAATAACAGACTTGCATCTGCCGGTAAATTATAATCCGATTTCTGTAATTACGTACTATCGCTCTGAGTTACTTATAAGCGGAAAAAATTTCTCTGATCAGCTCTATAATCTATCATCCGGTTCTTTATCCACTGGCCCGAATGTTTCTGGAGTCGCTACCTCTTCGGTCTATGATCAACTCTCACATACTGTATTTTTGTTCTCATCTTCATATAATCTGGACAGCTTAGGAAATATAACTGATGTTAACCCGGTTACCGGAAGCATAATCTCGGCAATACCCGGGTTTTTGTTGATACTTTCGCCAATATTCAATTTATCTAACCAAAATATCTATGCCGATTTTGCCTTTGGAACTGTTTTGGACTATTCTGTTCAGCACTATTATGTTGTTAATTTCACTGAAACCGGTCTACCATCTGGAACATGGTACGTAAATCTATCAAACGGAGACCATGGGACTGCGATTGGAAACACTTCAATAATATTTTCGCTGCCTAATGGCTCATATTCGTATAACATCTCAACATCAAATAAGATGTATCATCCATTATCAAATTCTGGGATCGTTGCTATGAACGGGAATACTCATGTTTTGATACTATTTGTTCAAACTACATACAGCGTGAAATTCACTGAGTCGGGCCTACCCTATGGTACCACATGGTACGTCAATCTCACAAATGGCACGAATTCTGGTCCAATTACTGATTCAACCTATTCGTTTTCTCTGATGAATGGGTCCTATTCGTATACCGTCGCCACGTCAAACAAAGCATATTCTCCAGAACCATCATCAGGTTCTTTCACGGTTAATGGAACTCCACTGTCTAATTTTATAGCATTTTCTCCTGTAAATTATACGGTTACTTTCACGGAAACAGGTCTGCCATCTGGATTAGTTTGGTACGTGAACGGCTCTGGTTTATCTGGACATGATTCCTCACAATCTGTTATTTCTTTCAATCTTACCAACGGTACATATTCATTTGTTGCGACGAATCTCACCAGCTATTATACCACTACAATGCACTTCAGTGTTGTCGTTAACGGCAAGAATATTTCTGAGGTTGTAGACTACTACCACTGGGCTTACATCGCAGGCACGATATCACCAACAAACGCTAATCTGGTAATAAATGGAAAATCCTTTTCGCTGATGTCATCAGGATCATTCAACATATCCGTTCCCAATGGAACATATCATGTTGTTATATCCGGTCCTGGATACATAACCTATTACAGCAATTTTTCATTGAATCCTGGAAATGCGAAGAATCTCATAATAAATTTACAGAAAGTAACCAGTCCCCCGATTCTTTCAGGCAATGTGATGTATGAGATAATTGGTTTGGTGATCGTCATAGTCGTTATCGGCGCAGTGGTGGCCTTGGCACGTAGAAGGAAATAAAATACAATACTTTTAAATCAAAGCAACAATCTGACAAAATTACCTATTTTTTTGACCGATTTTTATTCATTACGTTCCCTATGCTGCATTTATTAGCTGTCTACTGACTCTTGTCAATAGTGAGTAGTCTTTATCATTTCTCTACGATGTTATTTGGTGAACAGGAGAGTAAACCATGATACAGGTTATATTAGGAGGACAAGAAGACTAAATTCAAATGGGGATCTATTGTCAAATCTATAGAGCAGTACAGAAGCAAATCATGGGTGTATTGATCAAAAGGATCTGAAAAGTTGAAGAACTAAACGAAAAAACAACCATAAGTAAGACAAATTACCGTGTTTTTATCACTCCTGTAAATAAAATATAAAAATAGTTTAGACATGGAATTTTAAGATAGCGCCCCGGCCGGGATTTGGACCCGAGTCNNTAGGCCACTACACTACCGGGGCATTGTGGCATACGGAATCAACCCGGTTTATTTAAATTTTGAACCCTTTTCCTTCTATTGCTTCCTTTCGTTTATAGGTAGATATTTGAGTGGCCCAACCTCTCCTTTATAAAGCGATCTGGGGCGGAAGAGCCTGTTGTCATGCAGGTATTCAAAAGATCTTGCAAACCATCCAGAAATTCGGGCAAGTGCAAATATCGGGGTGAATATCTTTGAGTCAAAGCCAAGTGACTTATAGACAATTCCTGAATAGAAGTCCACGTTCGGGAAAATTCCCTTTGAACCAAGCTTTGAGACCATAACTTTCTCTACCTCTTCTGCTGTATCAAACAAATCCTTATGGCCAGTTTTCTCAGCAAGCTGCTTTGCATAAACCTTCAATATTTTCGCTCTTGGATCATATACCTTGTATACCCTGTGGCCGAATCCCATAATTTTTTCTTTCTTTTCCAGCATTTCTGATATGACCTTCTCTGCATTCTTCGGTGATCCTATCTTTTCCAGCATTTCAAGGGACTTCTCGTTCGCGCCTCCATGAAGGGGTCCTTTAAGGGATGAAACTGCAGAGGTCACAGCAGAATACATGTCAGATAATGTGGATATTGTCACCATTGAGGCGAATGTTGATGCATTCATCCCATGATCAGCATGAATTATGAGTGCAACCCTCATAACCTCTTTCTCGAAGTCCGATGGTTTTCTTCCGAAGCTTTCCTCGAGAAACTTTTCGACATAATCGGTTGATTTCGATACGACCCTACCCTCGCCCTTGATAGATCTGTTTATAGCTGCCACAATAGATGGAAAACTTCCCATTATTGAAAGGCCCATTTTTTCCTGGCTCTTGAGATCTGAATTGGAACTTAAAGGATCAAATGCTCCCTGGTATGAGACCGCTGTTCTCAGGGCAGACATAGGATGTGATTTCTGTGTAGTCTTAGATATTATTGAAAAAAGGTCTTCGCTTATTCCGGCTTTAAGATTTAAATTATCTTTGAACTGTTTAAAATCAGTTAAGGTAGGTAATTTTCCGTATATTAATAGATATGCAACCTCTTCAAAATTCGATTTCTCAACTAGATCCTCAATATTGTACCCTCTGTAAACGAGCCTGCCATTTATGCCATCGACAAAACCTATCTTTGTCTCTGCTGCGACAACACCTTCAAGACCCTTTGCAATTTCACCCTGCTGATTACTGGACATCATATAAATCGCCCTCAGTATCTCTTATTAAATGAATAAGTTTTATCCTAAGGTGCCATTTCCGGATTAAAAACCCTATCCTATATCAAAATTGCCATTACTCTACTGAAGTTTGCGTTATAAAATTGATCAGTACCAGCGCTTTATTTTTATATCTTGCATAGAAGGTTCAACCCTTTCCTTAAGTAATTCTTTAAGGCTTACTCCAGATCTCACAGCCTCCACACAAAAACCATACGAAATCCCCCTGTCCAGATGCTCTTGCCTGCCATCCGCTGTGATTATAATTATTTCCTGAATTCGATCGCAGAAGGCTATATCTGAATTACCTGCTAAAATAGGCGATTGTTCCTCCTCAACCATAATGGGATATCGTAGAAAACTATTAATCAATTTTCTATTAAGATCATTGATCAGATACCTGCAAATATAGATGAAACTCCAAGGACTGCTCCAACTATGAAACTCATTACTACAAGGATAATAAGAGCCAGAATTGCAATCAGGAATCCGCCAGCCATTCCAGTATTATAGGTTCTCCCTATAAAGTGAACGAGGGCCAGGAAGGCAATAAATAAAGCAAGAAATATGCCCAAGACGGATAAAAACAGTCCAAGTATAAGCGATAAAATGAAGAAGATAATGATGAAATATATGGGTGCAGCAATAGCCACAAACACAGCTTTACCTGCAGTAGAGGAGCGACTTACAAACTTTGCAGCAAAATAAATTGCAATCGCGTCCACTATTATTGAAAGCAGAATAAAAACAACAAGATATGTGATACTGGGGAGTTTAAAATTGTACCCACCAAACCTATACCCTAAAGCATCTAACATTTATGACTAAATATTTAATATCTATAAATATGTGTGTTATTTTTTATCAGACAACCCGAGCCAGAACCCCTCTTCAAGATTCAGTATGCCATCGATACCCTTCATGAAGNNTTACCTTCATGAAGTTTTCTCTTGCAACCGGGTCTTCCTTATGCGTTCCGAGGACATCCTCCATTGCCTCCTCATGATGTATCTCAAGTTCTCTATGGAATGTAAAATATTCAATGTCAGCGTTTGCGAATTTCTTGTTCTTAGCAAAGTAGACCTTGAANNCCAGCCAGTATCTTGTCCCACATCGGTATAGCCATATTTTCAAGACCGAATTCAGCTCCAAGCGCCTCGAAGTGATCTCCTGCAAAATATCTCCTCATGCCGTCAAGCCAAGCCTTTGTTGTTTTCAGTTGCTCTCTCTTAACTAATGTTTCAGGCTGGATTCCAATACTCCTCAGGTATTTTCTGTATAATAGTTCATGCCTCTTGTGCGGATCCATGTCTCCCAATTCAGATACCAAAATCGTTGTGAGATTTGCCGCATCGTTTTCATCCGGGGTGTTGACAAGCAAGGTTGACAGGATTGAAACCCATTCCCTTGTAAAGTGATAGAACTCGATTGAAAACCTGATAAATTCACTCTCTGTAATATCGCCCCTGGCAAATCTGTCGATAAATGCATTATTTGTTGCGCTGTGCCTCTTAACAAAACTATAAGCGGTCTTATAAAAATCCTCTTTTCCAAACTCCTGCATGATAACCAATAGAATAACGAATAGTTAATATTAATGTTTTTCCAAAAGGTTAATAAATAATGAGTTTTATACAAAAATGTCTAAAAACTATACTTGCACTTAAATTTTCAATTTTATAACCAATAAGAAACATATAACATGTCTATTTATCGTATTAAAAACAGTCATTATGTAATGTTTCTTACTATCTGGGAGACTTTTATTGTTAAACTATGCTGCTCTGATGTTTAGAAGGGATGAGATATCCATTTTTTTGAATCCTGATTTATCGAGACTTTCCCGGAGTCGTTCCATGGTATATCTATCATATTTTCCGATTATTGATTCCATCCCGCTAACTTCCCCTTCAGGACCTTTCTGTATGATATCAGTAATGATCTGTTTTCTGATATCAGAATAAGGTAATTTCGACACACGGAGATCAAGGGACCCTTTCGAAGTCAGTTGCCTGGGCAAAAAATTCACATACTCTTTACCGTTGAAAAACTCAAATTTTCCGTTTTCATAACTTATAAGCAGAAGATTCCAGATGGAAGTAAAATTCTCAGATTTACTGGATTGCTTCACGGACAATGAAGCTGAGAGTCGATTTATTCCCTGATAAATCCTGATTATTGCGGAGAGCAATCTGTCCCTGTTCTCGCTTTGCGAAACAAAAGCAACTCTCTCCCCTTTATAATCAAATATCTTCTTTGCAATGCGAAGACTGTTTCTAATATCTGATTCTTCGACCTCAAAGAAAATCCTGTTCAATCCGATTTCTGTTACCAGATCGGGTATAACATCTGAGAACTTAGTACCCGTTTTACAACTCAATCCTTTCTTTTCCAGGTATTCTTTTAGATCAGTTATCATGATTTCATGAATTGACATTTCCGAAGGCAGGTTCTGTGTCATTATTGCTTCTGTGTTTCCATACTTTAGAATTGATTCGCGCTTTTTCATGAGGATCACATCCGGATCAACATGGTCTTCAATATAACGGGGGATAATTGTGAGCGGGCCAGTTTCACCTCCTGAACTTTTTGAGTAAAATAAACAGGAGTGAAAATCCTGTAACAGGATTTTGTCTGAAAGACTATCTCTTCTCTTAACTTCAACTACATTTTCTGAAATTAACCTGGAATCATCCCTTGATAGATTGAACACGGAAATATTCCTTATATTGCCAAACAGCGATGCTAACCCCCCCTCTGATATCTGGGTCAGGTACTGATATGAAAGTATCAGGACAATACCGTATTTTCTGCCTTCAGATAGTAATGCTGTCAATATTTTCTCAGGAAACAGGTGTGCCTCGTCAATCACAACATATGTTTTCCTCTTCTCAACACCTTTTCTCAGCAGGGAGTTCCATACCCTGGCCAGTAAAAGTACTGAGGCAATCTTGTAACCTGATACCCCGGTAATGGATTCATTCAAATCAGGCACTATTAAGGATTTATACGATGCAATAATACTATCCAGATTCAACCGCTTGTTGGTGTTGCTTGAAAGAAGATTACGTGAAAAAGAGCTCTCTAAAACAGGCATAAGTTTATTCATTGCGCTGGCAACCAGATCCATCCATGCTTTGCGATCTCCTGATTGCGACTTAAGGTAATTAACCAGTTCTTTTTTACTCGACTTCTCAATTATTTCAATAAGTTTTGTCCTGTCAGATATAAGTGATTGGAATTCCTGTAATGTCAGATCATCCAGGACCTTAATGCATTCGATCAATACTGGGCCAAAAATCACCTCGAGTCTCGGACCCCATGTTCCGTGTGAAAGCGCATCCTCCGAGGAAAGTACTTCCCTCATCCAGGAACTTGAAAGTATTGCAGCCTCTTCGGAATTCATGGATTCAATTACGTTTATACCGGTATATTTGTTGTTACACCCAGGATAGGATCTGCCTGTTAGGAATACAACATCCCTGTTATGGAGATTACCGATAGACCATTCGGAAAGCTGACCATGCGGATCAAAGAGAATAACATTTGAATCAGATGCATCGAGAGATCTTAGCAGTAATCTTAGCAGGCAGATCCTATCCTGGGTGNNTTTAGCAGTAATCTTAGCAGATTTGTTTTTCCTGTGCCGGTCTTGCCGCATATGAGGAAATGCCCGGATAAATCCTCTTTATCAATCGATACGGGATTCCCATTTCCATTTATCCCCAAAACAGTTTCTGAATCTTTTTCCGGAGGTCCTGGCCGGTTGAATTGCCTCCGGTATCTGTACATAATGGGTAAATACCTAATCCGGTTAAAATACTATTCTTGTCCATACATTCTTTTGCTTTGTATCATGGAAGGATAGTGTAAGCGAAATCATTTATAGAATGCGGGCATTTTAAAACATGAATTCGATCATAGCCGGTACCGGAAACCTTGGAAGGGCAGTGGCTTATGTTCTACTTAAGAAAGGTGACAAGGTTATTATAAACGCAAGGTCAGAAAAGAGACTAATCGATGCGCAGGAATTTCTCAAGGAATATGGAAACCTCAAATATCACGTTTCAGATCTTTCCACAGATCAGGGGATAACTGATTTCCTTGAATTTTCTGTTAAGGAAATGGAAACAATCGACAATCTCATAATAACTCTCGGAGGTTACGCGATGGATTCAATAGAAAATCCAGAACATCTTGACGAGATGCTCGAAGGACACCTCAAGATACCGATGAATCTAATCAGACACTTTTCGAAATCCTCTCATTCGGGTTCCACTATAACCCTGGTGAGCAGCATTCAGGCGCAGGATACGAGGGACTGGAGTTCATTATCTTACGTGATAGCAAAGAATGCGCTAGACAAATTAATTGAGTTATCAGCTGCAAACCTGCTTGGAAAAGGTATAAGGGTTAACGGTGTTGCTGTTGCCATGATAGAAAGTGGTTTTGCCCCAGGCAGAGACTGGACATCCAGGGACCTGGGCGATCCCCTTACCCCGCCTGAGGGGATAGCTGAAGTCATTGCATTCCTGACAAGGCCGGAATCGCAGTGCATTGACGGAGCTGTTATACCCGTTGACAGCGGTTCACGCTTTTCAAATCAGGATAAGGCCTGAGCCAGAAACGGCAGCGATTTCTCAAATCTATAATTTATCCCGAAATGCCCATCCTCGTATTCTTCATAAGTGTGATTAATTTTAGCCTCGGTCATCTTTGTATCAATAGTTCTGGCACCCCAGATNNTCATCCATTGTGCCTGCATCAATGAATACCCCCTTCATGGATTCAAGCTGCCTGCTCATCTGCGCCACATTTCTCGCTGGATCATTTGAAAGCCATCTGTTCCATATATCCTGCCTGAATTCGCCACTTTCCCAGTTGAATGGAAAATCTACATGCATTTCCTTTGATTCATTATCGGGAGAAAAGAAAGCTGAAGCACACAATATCCTCAGTATCTTGATCTTATTCGAATTTATTCTATTAAAACCAGACCAGTATTTCTGCAGCCATTTCGAGGGGCCAGCAGAGTTTCTAAAATTCTCCAGGAGGAGTGAGAAATCCGGCAAAAACACATTTTCAAATCCCGCATCCATTGAATGTGCAGCAAAACCGCTGAAAACACCTGGATTTTTCACAGCCAGTGAATATGCCCCAAACCCGCCTGAACCCTTTCCAACCAGTCCTATTAGCGAAGGAGATAACTTCTTCCTCAATTCAGGAACAACCTCTTTGACAATAAAAGACTCATATTGGCCAACTGCAGGAGAGTTCAGGTAAAAATTGCCGCCTAATTTTGTGAAGGAATCAATTATTGCAATACTTGTCCCATTCAATACATCTTTCTGGTAAAGTCTGTTGACAATGGAAGAAAAGCTCTCCGACAGCGGGGATGATGACAGAAACGAGTCCGGGTCATTTGCAAATGAAGGCAGGGCAATTATAAGCGGTGAATTCTGTTTCTGCTTATCAGGAGAGAAAATTGTTATCGCCCTCTCGTTTTTATCCCCCATGGGGTTACCTGCAAGCACGTTACTGGTTACCTGAAGAGATGTTCTCTGCATGATTGGTGATATAAAAGGAGTATTAATAAGACATTTACCTGATAAAGTAAATAAGATATGCTATAATAAAATGAGAGTTCGTGATCATAAACGGTGATTTTGCAGACGTTCTTATTTATTTATCACAATTATTTGCAAAGAAAAAGATGAGTGAGATCGAAATACATGGAATCCATGTTAAATATCTATCTTGCACACTTATAGGAACAGATCAAAAAAATTCCAATATTTTGGAGGATTTTCCACCAATAGACAAGGTCGACCATGTCGATTCAATCTCTCTCCTGACTGATGCTGGAAAGGATAAATCTCCCGTTCACGTAACAATAAAATGGGACTCGTATGAATTCACAGGTAGAATAGATAAAGACAGGGCGGAATTTTTAATAGATCTTATCGACAGATCAACATTCAGGTATTTTTAAGTGATCTGGAATCAGGATACTATTCTGACATAAAAACCAATTATCATCACCGCAAGTCCAAAACTGAACATACCAGTCATCCATATGAATGACTTGCCCCTGAATGATCTCGCAAGAGAGAGTCCAAGCAGGACAAGGGATGCCTGTGTTACGGATATAGAAAGAACAACATTTGACCTGCTCCAGGTGTAGATGCCAAGCGGCACAAGCGAACCTGCGAAACTCGAGGATGCAGATATAACTGTTCCAGCGAATGCATCGACAAGAGCCCTGTTTGATAGGCTTCCCTTCACCATTTTCCAAGGTGCAGAAGGGTTGATCTGCTTTGAAATCCTGACAAGTTTAGCGCGGTTACTTGCAAAAGAAGCTATAAAATAACTGAATGCCCCGACTGATGCAGAACCGACAGAAATCCTAAGAGCAAGAATGTAAGACAGATGCATCCCAGATAGAAGAAGGTTAGACGCAATCATAAGCGCAGTTATTATGCCATCCGTAAATCCAAGCGTGAGGGGAAATACGTAGTCTATTCTCACGCGAAATCCTTTCTTGCAGATTCAATTAGGCGTTTCCCGGCGGCAACCTCGTCTATTGAATGAACGGCGCATCCGATCTCATCGATTTCTTTTATCAGGGATTCGGAATCAATTCCATCGCCCTCCACTGTAATTATGAGACCCATTGTCTCCATGTCCATCTCGTTAACTGATATGTTGACTGCATCGACTCCCTTAATTTTTCCAATTGCGTTAGCAAGCTCCACAAGCGTTGGCCTGTTCAGTCCCTTTGCAACATCGAGAACAATTCTTCTTAGGTTCATACTGTTTTCACATCTTTTTAAATATTCAGGCGATTAAATTTATTGATTACATTATACAAATTTCTTATAAATAATTTGCAAGTGGGAAATCTTCCTTATCATTTATATATTCCATAGCTTAAAGGGAAGCTTATGACAAAAACTTTATAATTTTTAAACATTCCGAAAAAATGGCGCAGATCCGGGTCAAAAAAGGGCTCGAAGGTGTATACAAGGCCAAATATGCTGTGCTTTTCTCGATAATAATCACTTTTTTTCTTTCAAACAAATTCTTCAGGTTTTCAAGCAGTGCAGATTATATAACAAATTTCAAATCGTTTTTTACAGATTCTTCACTTCTTGTCCTCTACGGATCACTCATAGGTCTTTTGCTTGCTGCATACGCTATCGTTATTACACTGATACCTTACTTTTCTTCCGACAGTCTGCAGCAGCCTATATTCTCACAGGTAAACAGGCTCTTTATCTTCACTATAATGGATGGAATCATGCTCATGGTTATCTATTTCCTCAACGGAGTTCTACCGATATCGTCTATTCCTGATTTCATTTATTTTGAGGTTTTCATGTTTTTTGCACTGCTAATCGGCTTATTCTTTTCTGTCCTGACGCTTTCTGATATATTCAATATAATAAGAAAGAGAGGAACAAGGTAATTTAATCTAAAATGTCAGATTAGCCGGAACAGTCGCAGGGCCATTTCCAGATATTTTCTCTCAGGTATTACGAGCTTCAGATCCCTGGCAAGATTAAATTTGTCATAGTTGAAGTGCTTCAGCTCAACAGTATTCTTCCTTGTGTCGAGGATCGCGTAACCAGGCATGTGACTCCTGTCCCTGGGTTGGCCGCATGATCCTGGGTTAAGGAAAACCATCCCGTCATACTGCGAGAGAAACTGATAATGTGTATGCCCAACTATCACGTAATCATAAGTTGGAAGTCGTCCGTCGTCGTTTCTCATTTTTTCTGAGCTGATTTCCCATGGATAAAGATAACCAAAAAGGGGATCGCTAGGCTTTCCATGGAAACATGCCACCCTGACGCCGTCAAGTTCAGCAACAAGACTCCTCTTAAGGTTCCCGACGTATGTTATCTCATCCTTGGCCATCAGTTTTTTTGTTATATTCTCTCTTGTATAGACTGAGATCTCATGGTTTTCAGGAGAGCACATATCATCTGAATTGTGGGAAACCGCATAATCATGGTTTCCCTGTATGAGTTCGTCAAAATTATCCCTGAAGAGCTGAACTGTTTCTGAGGGCTTTGGACCATAATCAACAAGATCACCCAGAAAAATTGAATAGTCATATGATGTTTCTTTGAACATATTCTTAGCGGCTTCGAGATTTGCATGGATATCGCTTGCAATAAGAACCCTTGACATACGTTCGTTCGTACATAATATCATGTATTATAAATCTTCACAAATATTAATCTCCAATGTATTTAAATTAAGACTTAATTCTGGTTCATGCGCATAGAAAATGAATCTGGGTCTTTTGATGTTGAGGAACGCGGTGCCTATCTAAGTAGCATGTTTTTAGGAAGCACAAGAATCCTCAAGGAATCACATGATATGGTTGACACACATGGAGGCATGGCCATCCTTGCACCTTTCGCAAACAGGATAAGAAATGGTGAGTATACATTTGACGGAAAGAAATATTCCCTTCCCAAGAACACGGAAGGAAACGCAATACATGGTTTTGCAAAAGGCACAGATTTCTCAATTCTGAACCAAAGCGAATCTGCTATAACGCTTGAATCTGTCTTATCTGATCCTGGGTACCCGGGAAAGATAAGGTTGCGAGTAACTTATTCTCTTTCAAAGAATAAATTTGAAACTATTGTTAATGCTACAAACGAATCTGATATCGAATTACCTTTCCAGATTGGATTCCATCCTTATTTTTCGTTTACGGATGCATGGCTTATATCAACAGATTATCCCGTCGCAGCTCTTAGATATAAGGATAAATATTTCCCGGACGGCGAGTGCGCCCTTCTCGATCCGTTTACACTGAATTCTGATACTTCACCTGTTCTGGATACATGTTACCTGTCTGGCGGTAAAATAATTTTTTCAACAAAGACACACAGGATCACCATTGAAAGGGAGAATTTACCTTACTTTATTATATATAACGGTAGTTATGCTGAGGGTAAATCTGTTGCAATAGAACCGATGTCCGCACCCCCAGACTGTTTCAACAATGGTTTTGGGCTTAAACGTATCAAGCCGAAAAATGGTATTGTATGCTCCTTCGCCATACAGTTTGACTCATTTGGTTCCATGGAAAAATGACTTTGTCCTCCATGTTTAACATATGCTGGCGGGAATTCCCCTTTCGCAAGAGAGGGGATGAAAGCGAACGAAATGTTTTGGTATATGGAGTATTACCATAACTATGCCCTACGAACTGGATAAAGGTGCGCATTCAGTATATTCATTATATTACCATTTCATCCAGGTCGTGAAATACAGGAAGAAAGTATTCACCAATGATGCCATCGTGGATCTTCTCAAGACAAAGTCAATGGAAATTGCACACACCTTTGATGTGGACATACTGGAAATAGAATGCGATAAAGATCACTTCCACATGCTTTTCAAATCTTCACTCTTACTCAACATACCGCAGTTCATCAATGCTGTCAAGACAATAACATCAAAGGAAATACAGCGAAGATCTTCCAATGTTAAAAGAGAACTGTGGAAGGGGAAATTCTGGTCACCCTCATACTTTCTCGCAACATCAGGGCATGTTACGCTTGATGTCCTGAAAAGATATGTGGATTCTCAGGAGGTAAAACGCAATGAGAACCTTTAGGTTCAGGATATATCCGTCGTATGCACAGATCGGCATCCTGAACTCCACCCTCAATCTATCTCGGGAACTCTACAATGCGATGCTTCAGCAGCGAATATACGCTTACAGATCCGGAAGGAGGGTGAACTACAATTCACAGCAGGACGAAATACCTGCAATAAAGGAAAGATTTCCGGAATACCGAAGCATCCACTCGCTTGTCGTACAGGACATTGCAAGGAGATTGGATAAAGCATACGACAACTTCTTCAGAAGGGTGAGGGAAAAGAAACAGGGTAA
>DAQB01000012.1:0-15838 GCA_002502705.1 Thermoplasmatales archaeon UBA582
TTATAGAGTTAATTTCTGACAAGAAACAGTCTCCGTATATTAAATACTTTAGCAAAGTCAAAGCTTATACAAGGTTAGGAAATGAACCACATACTAAAACATTTTCGTCCAAATCCATGGGTAGAGGGTTTTTTTGCTAGTTATAATAATTAAGTTTTTCGCAATATATTGCCATGATTGATCTAAAGTGGATCATATTATCCCTTCTTCGATTGAATTATGTCTTCCAATTTGAATAGTCTCAATTATTTTGGAGGGTACCCAGATTCTTACAGTTTCACCTTCCTTGGTTTCTCTTTCCAAAGAATCTCTTAATCGCATAAGTTGTGATTCATTGATATCGCCTTCGAAAACGCTATTTTGGATTTTCACTAGATAATTCTGGCATATTTTCTTAAATTTTTCAGTTCTTTTTGCTTCAACATCATAAGCAATTATTACGTGCATGTCAATCAGCAGGCAACCTTATCGGCTTATATTTTTCAATCCCTTCGACTTCTTTGGAATATTTATGGATCTCCATTCTAATCAACTCCCGATGAGAGACCTTTCTTTTGAGTCTTTGATTGTATGAAGCCAGTTCTAACCAATTCTCCCAATTTTCAACAAAAATCTTTTTCCCTTTCTCGTTCAAAAGAATGCCATTACCCACCTCGTGAAAATGATCACTATTTGCTTTCATAATTCCCTGCCTAACCATGCTAATAATAAAACGATCTACCAAACCTGGTTTAAATACTTCAGATAAATCCAACGATAAAGCAAACCTGCCTGATTCTGGAGAGTGATAAAACGGAATGGTAATATTTACTGAAGTTTTTCTGGCCTGAGTTACGAATTCTGCATATAATAAAGAATTTCCAAATGATAATAAAGAGTTTCCGTAATTAGACGGTGGCCTCTTTTCACGATTTCCTATTTTAAATTCGTCAGGTAATAATTCATCGAGTCTGGCATAATATGATCGCCTCATTCTTGCTTCGGACAACATCAAGCTTTCGATCGTGTTGTCTGTCGGTGTAAATACTAGATCAGTTACATTCCCACCAAATTTTCTTAACAGTGCCACCATATTCCTTTCGATTCCATTTAAAAGTGTCATTGAAAGTGAAACTCTACACCTATAATCAGCATATATTAACGATTGTTTTATCGTCAAATCTCCGCTAAAATAAGTCTCTTTTGGCCAAAACGTTCCCAGATAATTACCATAATATCCGAATAAGTGCAGGCAAACATTATGTTTCACAGCCAGGGATAAGGCTCCAGATGTTATCGTTATTCCACCGTAGAGATCAAACGAACTGACACCTTCCACTGGTATTCTAGTCATCTTTCCTTCCTCGTTGTCAAACCGGAAAACTGATTGGTCTGCGGAAAGAGTGCCATTTGAGAAAATGTGATAATTCTTATTCAAGCCCAACACATCTCCATAAACCGGCAGCCTGAACAAATTGGCTTCCACTCTGGTTTTGGACATTCTTCTTTTAAGGTTTCAATTATGTTTTGGTAGGTTCTATATACCATAGCTTCGTCTCGTTTAATTCTGACAACTTTTTTCGTTTGTGGAAGATGGAGTATCCCAATTGGCTCTCTGTCTGTAATTTCATAGATTATCTGAAGATAAAACAATAACTGCATATAATGAGGTAAAGACGGGGCCTTCCCTTTTTTTATTTCGTGAACTTCAACCACATTTTTGTCTTCGATATAATCTATCGAACATAAACCCTGAATTGTCAACCTCTTCCTGAGTCGAGGTTTAGTTTTTTCGTCGATATATTTTCCGATCTGTATATGTTGATTGTCAAGTCCAACATCAATTCGCTTATTCGACAGCCAAAGACGTGTCTTACAGGATGCAAAATCAAAAAAATGGTTTCCAGTTATACCTCTTTGTTCAGATAAATTGGGATTTTGAAACAAGTTCAACCTCCAACGGCATCAGCATCCCAGGATAAATGATTTTCAAGACTGACGTCAAATGATGCAGTGTTTCCGGCAAGTTTATTCCTGTATCCTCAAATGCTATTTCCAAAAAATGTGAAATCTTCCTGTAATAGATTTGCCCAAATTTCTCTCTATCTAACAGCTCTCTATCAGAAACTTTGATATTTCCTTCAGGTACAGAAAATTCAATTTCAACTAAGGATGGGATCTCATTGAATGATTTTATTAAATAAATCGAATCTTTTCCACTACCAATAACCTCAGTCTTACACCATTTTTTAACCCATATTATGTCCTCATTGGTTGTCATAACCTCACCTTCTCGTTTTAGTCCCACCGGAACTGTCATGGATTGGCCTCTGAAAAATCCGATTGAAAGTAGGAAATTATTCCACCATTTGTTCAGGTCTCTCAGGTCCTCCGGATCTGGACCTTGTAATTTACTTAAATCATTTACCGTATTGTTGAATGATAGCAGTGCCTCGTAAATTTCAGAAATTTGCTGATCTTTTAGATTTCTTAATAACTCATGAATTTGTAAACCCAATACATGTCTTGTATCTCTAATCGTGCATAGGGCCATAAATGCCGCAAAATGCCTTTTTATCCTGGAGAGAAAGACTTCTTTCTTAAAAAAACTGTCTTCAAGATTGGATATTAATTCCTGGAAGTCGATGATATTATCAGGAATGCTTTCAACTTGAGGTGTTCGAAAGTGAATCGTAATGGAACCAGGCCTTCCCTGCCGGCCAATTCTCCCATATCTCTGCGTCAGGTTTTCGAGGTATAATCCAGGCTCTATATATGAGCGATTCACATCTAGATTTAATCCTTGCTCAGCGGCGTTTGTTGCTAAAATACACCTCTCAATACCAGAAGGGATCTGTTTTGTGGGGGCCCTATTGGAAAAACCAGAAAGATCTTGAATATATTTACTGTCTAAACCCATTTGTATGAGTTTTTCCCTGGAAATCTCGGCATTGATCTTATGATCGAATAGGTAAAGAACTTTTGAGGTGTCATCAATGCGAGGATCCAATGCTTCCATTATTGGTTGATCTGTTACTGTGAGAGATACTTCTCCTCTGATCATCCTCGATTCTGGCTTCTCATCTGAAGAAGTGATTTCATGATAATCAGCACATTTGAATCCCAGTTTAATTAACAATCCCATCAGCTTATTTTGAGGAGTAGCGGAAGTGAAAATAACTTTTGGTATGTTATGAATCAATTTACTTAAATAAATGAGAGCAGCTATTTTCCCCGATTCTTCTTCGGAATAAACATGATATTCATCGAAAATTACAACATTAAGTTCTGAAAAAATGTCCTCTGTGCTCCGATTACGTGAGAATTCCTTATCTTTACGGTTATCGTAATTAGCGTCGTAAAATCCTGCTAAAAAAAGCGCGATTATGTCAGGGTTGGATATTATTATATCATTAATGATAAAATCTTTTCGAATCCTTTTGGCTCTTTCAAAAAGTGTTAGACCAGATAGTGATTTGCCAGTGATCTTGGTTGCATGGATATCTCTTAACTCTGGGTTTTCTGCGACTTTACTTAAAATATCACTATAAGTTTGTTCTATTAGAAGATTTGTTGGTGAAATTATAAGTGTTTTTGCCCTCCTGACTGTTAAATAATTACATGCAGTTGGCAGAAGAAAAGAAAAAGTTTTCCCAGAGGCAGTTGGGGCGTCGATGAAGATACAATCATAAGGGCTTTTAATAATGTCCTTGATCATCAATTGGAACTTATGAAGTTTCACTCCAAGAGCGCTTTCGCTGCTAAATTCGAGAAATTGAGGCTTAAAATGAAATGTTTTACTTTGCATTATTGCTGCCATTCAGTTAAAAGGTGCAAAGAACCTTGAAGCTACACTTATTGGTACGCCCCTGGCAAGAATGTATTGGGATGAGGCTTGTTCGACGCTGATATGATATCTTCCACTTTTAATATCTTTCAGGATTTCACTGAACCTATCCGGACCTAGTATTAGAGAAAGGCTATAAAGATTGAGCGTTATTTCTTTAATATCCTGTATTGGCTTTTCTTTTACTATTGCCAGGGATTCTCTCGTGTTTCCAAGTCTTACCGTAAAGCTTTCCGAGAATTTTGCGCGATCTTCTAAAAAGCAGCCTACAAATGAAAATTTATTTCCCGGTTCTATTCCCTGGCGCCTCATCCAGTTTCTCATTGGTGCTCTCCCAGAGTCGGCGATTGCTTTACCCTGCGGGTAACCCTCGCTGATAAAGCTGGTAGCAATATCAAAGACTTTGGTGAATCTGCACTCAGAGACCGGTTCCAACACACTAAGAAGAAAACCAAGATCAGCAATCTCACTGTAATTTGGTTTATGTGAAGCGTACCCAAATTTTATTTGTTTATAACAAAATGTATTGTTAATAGCATACATCATCGAAAGGTCTCCTATCCAAGGGGAGGTTATTGTTGCTCCTGCTGCTCCGGATTCAATTCTGCTTCTATAGTATAAAGGAGAAAGTAATGTCAACTCATAGGCTTTCATTCTGTTCCTCTTCTTTTCCTTCTTTTTTCTTTGAATTCGACTTCTTCTTTCTGTCCTCTGATAGTATCTTGGCGTATTTTACCAAATCCTGAGAATCAGATTTAAGTTTATTATAAATTGATTGCAATTCGTCATTTGAAAGCCTGTCAACTCTGCCTAAAAATTCTTCTATTTCTGACCCACTGATCAGTTTGCCAGATAGTGCATTGTTCATCTTTTCTACAACAAAGGTGCTGATTGAGTCCTTGAATTTTTCTGGAACCTGATCCAACTTCGCATCAAAACTCTTAGATACAGTATACGAGGTTACGGGTAATTCCTCTTCTCCCGAATATATTGCTATAATATTGTTTTTAATGTTTGGCCCTGTAATAGAGGTTTGGGCACCATAACTCCTCTGTTTGAGGCATAAAATTGCGTGCACAAGAGACTCCGGCGTTGGATTAATCATTGTAATAAATGAAGGGAAGAAAACACCAGGAATTACGTATTCCGTATTGAATAGGCTTGTCCGATTTTCTCCTTTTGCCCTATCCCACATGGTGCCCATTTCAGATAATGAATTGTGCATTAACTGCTTCGTTATTTCTGACCTGCTTCGTATTGAGTACGAACTCGAATAAAGAATTCTCGATGGAAGCATTGCCTGCCCTGCGTCTCCCCCCTCTACAACGCTATCACCAAAAATTACCGAATTTGGGTTAGCAAGATAGGAAATGGATCTAACGCTGTTATACTCGTATTGTGGATCTATTACCTTAAACGCTCTGCAAAGTTTTAGCCCCATAAGTTTTTCCTTGGACTTAAACTTCCGTCCCGGTATTTCAATAACCTCCTTTTCCTTGTCTGGTCCCATCTGAATCACAAAAGAAATAGAGGCCTCTGGATCGTCACTCCTGTCAATCAAAGGAGCAATTGTTTCTCTTAATACGAAGATAGTAACTACCCTCCTTCTGTTCTGCCCCATTGCTGGTACGCCGTCTTCTTCACCATTCGCAAAGTATCTCTCACCAAATTTGGAATATATATATTCCCTGATTTCCTCACTCATTTCCTTCACTTACTCCATTTTTATTTATTATTTGTTTCCACTTTTCAATATTGTACATAAGGGCAAACTGCGAAATAAGATCCTTTCTGTATTCGTTGCCCGGGATTCTCTTCTTGAATTCTGACCTCATAAGATCAACAAATATATCGGAAAACCCCAAACAGTGTAACTGGGTCTGCTTACCGGAGAACTTTTGGCGGTTTGCATACTCCCAGAGCCTGCCTGCTATTTTTTCCTTCAAATCTTTGTCGTCATTCCTGAAATATCTCAAGTAAACCTTCATTGCTTCCCGAATCATCCAGGTATTGTCGCTGTTTGACTTAGGTGGTTCAGTCGATATTCCGCATGCCTCTTCTACTACTTTCTCCATTCCTCTCGTATTCAATTCTTTTTCATGTCTTTCCATATACCATTCCACTCCTTCTATTACGCTTGGATACTTAATTAGCTTAGGAAATCCAGGGGCATCTTGGATACTTTGCCAAAGAATTCGAAATAAGCCTCTTCGCCCTCTGTTTACATCGTGAATTACCCGAGAAATGGCATTTTTTGAGCCACTAATTCTTGAAATGTTATAAATAAGTTTTAGTTCCATATCAACGGGTTCTAACTCATCTATCCTAATCTGATCAATTTTTAGGTTCTTGACCCAACTTGGCGCGTTATCCCATTCTAACATTGGACTGAAAATTCTCTTGGATGACATTAGTGATGAAAGTTTGACCTTAACCCCCGTCTTCATTATAAAGTCAAGAATGTTTCGGAGAAGATAGAATTCTTCAACCCTTTTGCGAGGTTTGGGTGTAAAAAATATCATATGATATGATAATTCCTTCTTCGATCTTTTGCCAAGCCTCATCATTATAATTCTGTTACCTTTTTCAACTTCGTTTTCAATTTTAATTTCTCCTGTTCTGCTTGAAGTTTCCTTCAATGAATCAACAAGACACTCCAAGTCTATTGGAACGTAATAATCTCCTAAATTAACGTGTATGCATAATGCTTCATTTTCCTTGCCAATGTCTAATCTCCTTAATGTGTTCTCCCTCAAGCAGTACTTGCAAATTTTGCCATTGAACTTATTTTCGTCGTATTTTAGTACTGTTATTTTTCTTCCTGTTCCACTAGTGGCCTTAATACCGAATGAATTTTCCTCTTTCAGGGAAGTTTCAGCAAAAATTCCACAATAAACACACATCGAGGATTTGTCAGGCGGGTCTTGTATCAAGAAATTTGCACCAGTTGCTCTGTTAAAGAATTCATTATAATCGATCACAGTGTCTTTTTCGAACCTTTGTTCCAATAATAAAGATATTTGGCTGCATATTTTGGAATACTCTTCTGAGATAAGGTCAAAAGAGGCGTCGCGGAATAAACCTGCGTGACTGATTGCCTCAATGGTTTTTCTTTGAAGTGGATCACAATTATCAAAAATGGACGGGCCAAATGCACCAACTGCAAAGTCGTCTTCAGTAGAATCGGTTTCATCTGGCTGCTCCGAACAAGAATAAAGAACCCTCTGAGCGCACGCAATTAACCCTAAAATCCTTTTCCTCTGTATTTCGAGATCTGCCTCGTCTGTACTTTCCTCTTTTATTTCTAAGTAAAAATATGACTTACCGTTCTTTTCTCCTTTGCCGATTGGGACGCCGATCATTCTAGATTTTACATCAAAATCTTGGTTGGAGTTTTTCCACTTTTCTCCCTGCCATATCAAGAGTCTACCTCTGAATTTTTCTATGTAGGTTTTAACTACATTTGGTGTAGTTTTTATATTTCTGGAAAAATCAAGCCTGATGGAGTTTCCACTTGGCGCAAAGTTGTCAAGCATTGAGTTAATGTTATTATCAGTGAATCCCATATCCTTTGAAAACAGTTCACATATCCTTCTATTGTCCTCTTCGCTTAATTCCGGGCCCAGGAATGCGATGGCATCCGGAAAATAAAGGAGAACCTGTCTGCCACTTTCCTTTAAATATTTTTCAAAGATTGATCCCAAATGATCCAAAAGAAGTATTTGAGGGAGATCTGAAAAATGGATAAAGTTGAGTTTCTCACTTAAGCTATCCAAAAAAGGTAAAATGAGCTCCCTAATAGTTGAAAAAATAGTATCTGTGGTACCTGCTTTGACGCCCCCTACCTGATCTCCAAGTTTTACATACTGGCTTATTGTTGAAAGTTCTGACCTGTTAAGTTTGGTTTGAACCTTGTTTGCCAGATCCATGGTTCTATTCTCTGTTCTTAAAATAAGAAATACTAGATCGTTCCACCATTCGGAGGGAGAACCTAATGACCTTAAATAAAATGAACAGATTTTAATAATTTTTTGCTTATTTCTCTGGAGTACCATATCTAGATTATTCGCGCCTTCAAAGCCCTCATGAAACAACTTGTCTGCATCATGCAGGGCAACCGCTGAAAAAAACAACCTGATAAATTTTTCAAGGTCCTCACGATCGTTTGAATCCGGAGTATATTTTCTGCTTAGTTTTAAGTCGAGAATTTTTCCTGAAATGTACATAGCATTTAGCACGTGTGTAAAGTAAGTCGTATCCGACCATTCTTTTAATTTTGCAATACCGCCACCTTTTGCAGCTATGAGCAAATATTCTTCAAGGATTATTTTGAGGGGTCCTTTTTCAGATATTGCTTCTGGACCCTTGGTTGAATAGAATAACTCACGAAAGCACTTGTTGATTGGATCCGTGTTAAATAATTGATTGATGCGAAATTCAGTATCAGAAGCCATCAGAGTCACCTTGCTTCTCTTCTTCAATGAATCCAAAACCAAGTTTGTTTTTACTTCCTAAGCCAACAGTTAATATGAAAGTCAAAACTTCTATGTCAGCACTGATCGTGAATTTAACCATAAGTCCGGGCAACTTAATCCCTTTAAAGCCTACTTGCTTTAGTTTCAAGCCTTGTATTTTGATAAACCTAATGTTTGGTTTTATTCCTCTCACTTTTTGAAACTTTGCTATTATGTTTGATTCTAATACTCGCTGAATTTCTTCAGGCGATTCTTTGAAGAAATATCTGTTGTCATTCTTTAATATGATCGGAGATCTACTCTTTATCGTAACGATTTCCGCGGATGGTATTACATTTCTGGTAAAAATAGAGTGAATTTCGAATCTATTATCAAATAATTCGACCGCGCCAGACTTTTCCAGTGAATTTTTGATTGTATATATTAGGGAAGTTTCCTGGCTAGAGATAATAAAGACAAAGCGCTCCCCCGTAAATCCAACTTTTGTAAATTTACGTTTGCCACCAGGCATAAGTTGACTCAAGCTAAACTTAAGATTTGAATTGAACCCATGCATTTGAGAGGCAATTTCTTGATTTTGTTTTGAAACCAATGAAATGACAGAGGAATATAGCTGGTATGAGTGATCATAGGGAACTTCAAAGTCATTGGAATTTAGATTGACGATTAATTGCATAAAAGGAACATGTCCATAGACGTATATTTAATTTTCTGCAAAACGCTTATCATTTAAATAAATGTGCATTATTGCAATAATAATTAATATACTTGCAACGTATACTAATGTGTGAAATATGCAATAGCTATTTCTGGTTTTCAACCTGATTTAATAATTAAGCCATTCCTAAGGATGGTTGAACCTCTTGACGAGTTGGTACTGCTTATAACTAAAAACGAAAAATCGATGGAGACCGCTCATAATGTCGGTTCTTTTTTAGCTTTCGCAAACGTGGAGTGCAGCTATATTGAATTGAGTGATATTTTTAATTTTTTCGAAGTTTTAGTGACGTTGGAAAACTTATTGGAGGCTAAGGGAAAACCCCAATGGTTAAATGTCAGCGCCGGGCCAGGAATAGCAATATCATCGTTGACTTATTTCGCTATTCTTCACGAGATAGTTGTTGTTTTCTATAATAAAGAAAACGATAAGACCACAAAGGTAGAAATAGCCAAATCTAAAGAACTTTTTAAAAACGCTAGAAAAAATTTTGTTTTACTTGGACAATTAGAGGATTCCGCCTTAACACTTGAAGATTTAACTTATAAGGTTGGTCTATCTAAGTCTTCGGTTTCTAGAAGAGTGAGGGTACTTAAATCAGCATATCTTGTTGAGACTACTTCCATTAACAGAAAAATGCTCGTTTCGATTTCAGAAACCGGCCTAAAGTTATTGCACTCTAAAATGATTTTCAAAAATAACTAAGTAATGAAAGAAAAAGATAGAGCAAATGTCTAAATTTTTTAAGAGTTTTACTCTATTAAAACCCGTAAAATAAAGTTTTTTTTATAGAAATTTTATAAAAATAAAATATGCCTCAAGAACATTAAACTGTATCGGGACCTGCTATATTTCCACCAGTTGGTGTATAGAGCACAGCGATTGTGCTTAGGGCAGGAGCAATACTACCGCTTGCTACAAAATCAGTTACAGTTATAGTGGTATCGTAAGTCAAATAACTGCCACCTGTAACATCAATTTTTAAGTAAGTTGTATTGGAGGTAAAAGACGCAGGAGTTCCTTGAGTAATCGTTGAGAGAGCTTGACTGGTTGAAGTAGTCCCGCTTCCTACAACTCTAACTACAACATCAGAAAGAGACACGTTTGTACTAACACTTGTAAATGTAAGGGTGTAGGTTATACTGTCTGTTCCAGCTCCAGATTCGCTTACACTCATACTCGCCGTTGGAGTTGGTTTCCCTATTAACCCACTGAATCCACCAAGCACCGCATAAAGCGTTGCCGCCAAAACCACAGTTATAGCAACAATAAGTATAGTACCAATGATTGCTGAAACTGCTTTATCTTTCTTTTCATCATCTCGAATAACTATTTTCATTTTAGAGTTTGACCTCCGTTGCAGCTAATAATATCGAGTTAATAAATGTTTTTATCATAATAATTATACTTAGATTTAAATTTCATCTATTGCTGAAGCCTGAAATTCATCCTTTTCTTCAATTTTTCCAGTCCTTAGAATAATATTGCCTTTGCGGTAAATTACAACTCTTTCTCCTATGATCAGGCCAAGTGTGAATGCAAGCAGTGCAGTTATGATAAAATCAGCAAGGTTATTCGTAGTCGAATAAAAAAGTTCAAAGAATATCCGGATTATGAAACCACCCAACCATATGATTGTTAATAGGACTGATCGCTTGAAATATAATATCTGGTTTCGGTAGAAAAATTCAGGGTTTTCTGATATCCTTAATCCTAATGGGATTGCGACTATTGCAAGAATGACGCTGATTGCAATCTGCAATCCTGTAAGATAAACAAAGAAAAATATCATGATTATGGCATACAGGATGGGTAAAGAGAATATCCTGTTGCTGAACCGCTGCCCGTTAATGGTTCTTCTTATCCTGAGGATAATTATAAGTGCGAAGATTATCAGGAATTCATATAATTCATCCTGGGAAAAACCACTAGGTGCTGCTGCCACTTCCCAATGATTGATGTCATCGTAATAAATTGTTCGTTGTTCACATACTGATTTTCTCATCTAAATTCTTTAAATATGCACCATTTTAGAAAATAGGGTGAATCTGCATTCGTCTCTTAAATGCCATGTGAATCAAGGTGTTGCAATACTATTGGAAAAATTCTTCTTCGATAATGGATGTGAACTTTTTCTTCAGGTCAGGCATTTCAATCTTTTTTCCGGTTTCATTCTCAATCGAAGTCATTATCTGAGGGTTAAAACCGCAGGGATTGATTGAATTAAATTTTCCAAGATCAGTGGAGACATTGAGTGCAGATCCATGGAAGGTTGTGAACTCCTTCACTGCCAATCCGGTGGAGGCTATCTTTTTATCTCCGATCCATACGCCTGTCTCCTTGCCTGTCTGAGATCTGCCAACAAGACCGAAGCCTGATAGGAGAAGTATCGTTGCTTTGTGTATAAGATGGATCAGATCCAGTATGTTCATTGACCGATCCCGTAGGTTGATAATATAGTAACTGACAAGCTGTCCGGGACCATGATAGGTTATTGATCCGCCCCTCTCGACCTTTATAGACGATTCGATAGAATCAGCTTTCAAAGTGTGCCTGCCCTCGGTATACACATCAGGATGTTCCACTAATATGACAGTATCATTGATTCCACCATTATTTCTCAATTCAGCCATATTTCTCTGAAGTTTCAATGTTTCGTTATAGTCGCATTGCCCGAGATCTATAAGCATTTCATTGTTGATAATCACCATGAATATATCCTTTTAACCTGATAGAATAAAATAACTTCACATATCCATGATGTTCCGCCAGGGATATATCTGCCAAATAATATCCTCACTGTTTCATAAGGTGTCGGTACCTATTTCACGACCTCGTGGATCGTGAGCTCGCTTTTCCCGATGAACATGTCATCCGGATGCTTCCTGGAATGTGCCTGCCTGAATGCTTCACTATGAGTCCATGCGTTAAAGGAATCCATGTCCTCCCAGTATGTGAGCACAATGTAAGAATCGCCCTTAACAGGTTTCAGAATCTCATTCTTCACGAATCCTTTCATGCTGGATAGATGCTCATTTGTTCCGGAAAAAGCTTTCTCGAATTCCTGTGAATATTTCGGATTAACCTTAATGTGGTTCTGTACGATGATCACATGCAATGATCCGTGCATTGGTCTTATTCTTTTTGCTCATAAAATATTTATAACATCCCCGTTGATATACGAAAATATATGCCGGGAGAACGAACGAACCTGAACCAGTTGATGGTGCTGTCCGGAATAAACGAGCAGAAAGAGTCTTATCAGGAAATGGCAAGGAATCTTGGCCTCACCTTACAGGGTGTCCTTTATCATGTGAAGAATCTCAAGAATGCTGGTTACCTTGATGAAAACGATAAAATAACTCCATCCGGTTACAATTTCCTCTATAACGGGCTATCCGATTTCGCCTCCCGGATTTCTGAAAACCTGAACCAGCTTAACCGTGAACTTGTGTGGGAAGCCATCGCCGAGGATTCAATCAAAAAAGGCCAGAGGGTTTCAATCTACATGAAAGACGGTTATCTCAGAGCATCCTCCCAGCTTTCAGGTAACGCACATGGATTATCAGACAGGGATGCAGAAGGCGGATCAATTCTTGGAGTCACAAGGATAGACGGAATTATAGAAATAGAATTTGGACTGGTTGAAATCAACGTAATTTCATCTGCCTCCAATGGAGCACTTGATAAGACAAGGGAAAAACTTGAAAATAAAAAACATGATGTTAAGATCGGGACAATAGGCGAATTTGCCTATTATCTTCTTTCCGGCTACAGGATTGACTTTGAGTATGCTGCATTGCGCTCTGCGTATGATGCAGCTATCCGCGGTATCAGCTCCATGATCTTTGTATCCGAATCAAGATTTCTTTTTATATCATCAGAACTTTCAGAACTCTCGAGAAAATATCCGCAGGTAAGAATTAGCGTCAACAGCATTTAATCGAGTTCCATAACTATAAAAATATGATTATATTTATTGAAAAATTAATCTGCTTTCCTTGCCAAGCCCAAGTTTTATGGAGTTAACGGAATAAAAAGAAACCTTTCAACTAGAATAAATATTTAAATACGTGATATTTATGACCTGCTGTAATGCAGTCGGGGGTTTTCTATGGAGGAATCTGAAGATGACCGTGGGGATTCATATTATTGCAGATCTCTATGGTGTAGATGAGGAACTCATCTCTACTTCAGAAAATGTTTTGTCAGTTATTGAGGAATCTGTCAGGATAAGCGGCTTGACCAAGATTTCGTCAGACTATTACCAGTTCCAGCCAAAGGGTGTCAGTGGTATTGTGCTTCTTGCCGAATCACATCTGTCATTCCACACCTGGCCGGAGCATAATCTCGTCACTCTGGATATATACACATGCGGGGATCCGCACCATGCAGATCTTGCATTCAATTACATTGTGACCAAGCTATCGCCAACATCGATAGACTACAAGAAGCTTACCAGGGGAAACCAGATCGCGGAAGATGTCAAGATAGTCTCGCCTGAGCATGTAATAATTCAATGATGGATGAGGGAAGAAGAAAACCTCCCCTTTCGTCTCTTATTGTCTTTTTAATCGTTATTTTACTGTATTTTCTTTCTGGATATAATATCCTGCTGTTAATCGCTGGAGCCGCTGCAAGCATATACGCAATATATATTGGAGCGGATGGCGTAGTTGACGAGAGCGCGAGGATTGCTGCAAACCGATCGCTTTCGAAGAGGTCCGAGGGGGTACTGATACTATCCATTGCGGCTGTGGCAGATGAATTCTTTCTTTCGGTCACGGCAGCAGTTCTTGGATTTGGCAATATCAGCTTCGGCGCCATACAGGGTTCCAATATATTCACAATTACGTTTATCCTGGTCGCTGCACCGCTCTTTCTTGTAACACTCGGCCTGAAAAAATTCAGGAAAGATGTATTTTACCTGATCGGCTCGGCTGCAGTTGTTCTCGTCATATCATTATTCTTCACGGACGTCCCATGGTATTTTTTCTTTCCTCTTATCGCAATATTCCTCATATATTTCATAACATCCGCAAGATCGAATATACCAAAGGAAAACGATGCGGCTGGTAAATCATCAATAACCGGAATGATAATGGCAGTTGCACTTCTTTTCATTGCATCCTTTTCCCTCGTGACATATGTCAGGCATTTCTCTTCCATAATGCATGCACCGCTATTCATAACGAGCTTCTTACTTGCAGGGATTGCAGGATCTATACCTGAGATTTCCATCATATTCATCACCATCCGGAGGAAAAAAATAGAATCATCCATTGGCGTGATGATAGGCTCAACAATATACAAACTCACACTTATTCTGGGCATAGTGACGCTCTTCGGCAACCTCGTTGTTACGAACAGTGCCTGGAGTTCAGGTCTTCTAATAATAATTGCAGTAATGCTTTTATTTTACATACCTGAAAGGGTCAGGCGCTATCAGGGTGCTGTCATATTCTGCATAAGNNCTGCATAATTGCAACAGCTGCTGCTTTACTCTACCTGCTTTTTTAAGCCCTGGTTCCCCAGAATATATTCTCCTTCCGCTTGATTGATATTATCTCCTCGAGCGTCTCGAGTATTCCAGGATCAAGGTTCTGGGACCTTACAGCCTTGACAGCCCCCTCTGGTATGTCAACATAGAGGGTTTCGCCTGGATGTATCTGCCTGTTCAGGGTTACCCCATCGATCGCAACCGCCACTTCCTGCGGCGAATCCGCAGACTGCCTGCTTGTCTGTCCTTCCCTGATGCTCTTGATGACACCACCATATCTGCCGTCCTGCTTCAGCAGGCTGTCCCCGACCTTTATCCTTCCTGAATGTATCTTAACACCGACAATTACAGGTTTTGTAGCCCTGAATATGTATTCAGGCATAATCGTGAGCTTTGAGGGTACCGGCATGCTCATCAATGTCTTCTCGTCCATCTCATTCTTCCTTGCCTCGATTGCTTTTTCGAGATCATCAACAATCGAATATATGATATTCCCTGTCAGGACTGTTGCATCGTAATTCATCATCTCTGCCCTGGCATCCGGCATTATTCCTATGTTGAAACCGGCGATGATCCTGTCCATCCTGTTATTTATCGTTGAAACATTGATCAGATCCTTTTTTGATATGTCACCGATCTGTGCAGACCTGATCTTGATGTCCTTCTGCCTGATCTCATAGGCGAATGCTTCGAGGGAACCAAGGGCATCAGCCTTTATTGTGATGCCATCCTGCGACAGATCTATATTCGGGTGAGATTCCTCCTCAATCTCCCTGAAAGCCTCTTCTCTTGATTCCTGTCCATGCACAGAGATTACAGGAGAGCCCGGGAGGACATCAAGCCTGTCCGTGATAAGAATCCTGACTGCAGATGCTGCCGTTACCTCGTCCTTTTCTATAAGATCCTTCGATCTGTATGACTTGTTCTCGAGCAGTGCCTTTATTCGGGTCACAACCGGTCCGGACCTGGTATTCAAGGCAATCGTCTGTGATCGGGTGAACTTGCCCTGGTAGAGTATTGAATCAAGCATGGTTCCAACAGAACCCTCCTTCTTGACCTCAATTATTGTTGCCTTTCCAGTCGCATTCTCCCTTATTGTTATTTCTGATTCAAGGAATCTCTGCGCAAGTCCGGTAATCACAAAAATTGCATCCATGATACCGACCAGGTTCTTGGCGCTTGTCGGTACTATTGCAACGGTCTTGGCAAAATCCGTTACCCTGTCATACCTGTCCGCGGTGAAACCGTTTTCATAAAGCTGACCTACAAGGGTGTAGAGACGCTTGTCGAACTCATCCAGATATTCCTGCCTCTGCCCG
>DAQB01000012.1:15880-17185 GCA_002502705.1 Thermoplasmatales archaeon UBA582
CCGTCATTTATGTCTATGACAAGGATCGCAATGTCGGCAAGTGCACCGCCCCTTGCCCTCATGTTTGAGAATGCCACATGCCCAGGGGTGTCGACAAAAAGAAGGCCGGGTATCCGCATCTTCTTCATAGCAGGGAAGCTGCGTGCCGCCTTCTCAAGCTGTGAAATTGGTATGTCGCTTGCACCTATTCTCTGAGTTATTCCGCCTGCTTCCCCGGCGGCTACGGATGTTCCCCTGATTGCGTCTAGAAGAGTGGTTTTTCCATGGTCGACATGACCGAGAACACAGATAATTGGCTGCCTGAGGGCACTGTTTTCCATATCATTGCCATCAAATTAGGCCTTCATCTCCGTATTTGAAATCATGTATTTCTTCCGGGTTAAAAAATATTGTAACTTCTTTCTCGTAAGCTTCCGGTGAATCAGAAGCGTGGACGATATTCATCTGGATGCTGTTTGCAAAGTCCCCTCTTATTGTACCGGGAGAGGCCTTTGATCCATCCGTGCTGCCTGCCATGGATCTCACAACTGTTATCACAGATCTTCCTTCCAAAACAATCGCAATAATAGGATCCGATGTTATATAAGATACGAGCTCACCGAAGAACGGCTTGNNCTTGTCCCTGTGGACAGAATAATGCATCTCAGCCCTCTTGCGATCGAGTTTCAGCATCTTTATTGCAATCAGCCTGAGACCTTTGTTCTCAAATCTTGAGATTATCTCGCCTGCAAGTCTCCTCTTTATGCCATCGGGTTTTATAAGTACAAGGGTTCTTTCCATGTTATCACTGAGACTTTGGCGCCTTGTGCTTCATGCTCTTGATATTTCTGTACTCATTGGTCCATCTTATGTTTCTCGGAATGCGATGGAGCTTGAGCATATTTACCCTGCATTTCCTGCTGCAGAAATATATGTACGCACCATCCCTTCTAATATACATCATACCGGTGCCCGGTTCTATCTGGGTACCACAAAATGTGCAGTTTCTTAATTGCATGACATCACCTGATTGAGAGTTTCTTAGCTTCCCTGGCTGTTTCTCTTAGCATTACAACGTCGCCAATTCGCACGGGGCCCATGACATTTCGAGTGATAATCCTGCCCTGATCCCTTCCAGAAAGGACACGGACCTTGACTGTTGTGGCCTCACCGGCCATACCTGTCCTTCCCATGAGCTCAAGAACTTCAGCGGGCGTTGCTTCGTCTGCCATCCAGATCACTTCTTCACTGACGAAATCTCTTCAAGAAGCTTCTTGAATGATTCATCATTCTTTCCGTAATCCACGACGGATATGGAGGCTGCTG
>DAQB01000043.1 GCA_002502705.1 Thermoplasmatales archaeon UBA582
CTACCGCTGATCTACCGGCCCAGTTGCTCACCGTAATTTTGTTTATGAATAATAATTCTTCAGTGTTATTCGCATAAAGATATTGAATAATGATCTTTGCTTGATGGAGTTAGAAGAAAATAAGTTAATAACGTGTTGCATTAGGAATTAAGTGATAGCGGTAAAAATAGGTGGTAGCGTAATTACCAGGAAGGATACTTACAGACACTTTCTTCCAGATATTTGCAGGAATATTGTTAGATCCTTGTTTCCATTCCGCAATGAACTTGTTGTATTGCACGGAGGAGGTTCTTTTGGTCATATTCTTGCTAAGGAAGCTAATTTACCAGCAGACTTGAATGAAAGAACAAAGAGATACTTTTCAAGAATACATAATGATGTTTTACTTCTGAACTCGAAGATCAATGACATAATGGCGGAAGAAGAGTTTAATCCTGTTTCCATTCCGACATCTTTATTCTTTGGTGAAAAAGGACTGAATGTTAGGCCCTATAGAAAATTTCTGGAATCCGGTTTTAATCCGGTTGGAATGGGTGACATTGTATTATCAGGAAAAACTGTGAAAATTATCTCCGCTGATGATATTATGCTTAAACTTAGCAAAGAATTTAACCCAAGACTGGTTATATTCTTTACTGATGTGGACGGAATATACAGCGATGACCCAAAGAAGGATCCTGATGCTAGGCTATTGCCAACGATCGACAGCGATATAAGTTTCAAAGCTGTCCAGAATGATGTCACCGGCGGCATGAAGCATAAATACGAAATAATAAAGAAAATCAGTCATCATGCAGATAGGATAGCTGTGATAAACGGCAAATATCCAGAAAGATTAAAGGACCTCGGCTCAGAAAGGTTCATAGGAACTGTGATAGAAAATGGACGACAATATTGAAGCACGAAAGACAGAGCATATCAAGATAGCTGAAAATGAACAGGTTACATCAGAAAGAAATTTCTGGGATGACATTCGCCTTGTTCATCAGGCGATTCCAGATTTCGATTTTGATTCCATAGTAACAAAAGCGAGTTTTCTGGGAAAGAATTTTTCATTTCCTGTTGTTATTTCATCAATGACCGGTGGCACGGAAAGGGCAAGGAACATAAACCGGAACCTGGCGGCCATGGCAGAAAGATTCCATATCCCAATGGGTGTCGGAAGTATGAGAGCATGCATACAGAATCATTCGCTTTCAGAGACATACTCTGTTATCAATGGCTTCAAGATCCCGGCAAAATTCGCAAATATTGGAGCCCCTCAGCTCGTAGATCAATCCAAGCCCGCTTTCTCTGATGCGGATATAGAATATGCATTCAATCTTATAGGCGCTGATTTCCTGATAGTACATTTCAACTTCCTGCAGGAAATGGTTCAACCTGAGGGCGACCACAATGCAAAAGGCATTTTCAGAAGGCTAAAAGAACTGGCAGCCAGCTATCCAGTCATTGCGAAAGAGACCGGGAATGGTTTTTCACGCGAGGCTGCACTGGAGCTGAAGGATGCAGGCGTTAAAGCGATCGACGTCGGTGGCCTAGGAGGGACGTCATTCGCAGCAATAGAATACTACAGGGCAAAAAACTCCGGTGAAACCGAGAAAATGCTTTCGGGAAAAACGTTCTGGAACTGGGGGGTACCATCACCAGCATCGGTTGTTTACTGCAGCGATCTTCTCCCGGTAATTGGAAGCGGCGGTTTAAGAAATGGGCAGGATCTTGGGAAAGCCTTAATGCTGGGGGCTTCCCTTGGAGGATTTGCAAGAAGCCTTCTTGCGTCAGCAGATTCCTCCGTTGAATCTCTGGAAAGAGAGATCTCCCAGATCATAAGAGATTTGAAGATTACAATGTTCCTGACGGGTGCAAAGGATATTTCAGAGTTAAGAAAAATAAGGCGCATTATTTATGAGCCTTTGAAATCATGGATCGATGCATATGAATGATGATTATGAACCTCCGCCGGAGATAGAGACGAGCATTGACTGCCCGGTCTGCGGATCAAAATTGTTTATGATCTACTATACGACAAATATTCCGTATGAAGGAAAAATTGTGATAAACACATACGTTTGCCACAAATGCATGTACAAGAATCCTCAGGTCTTTACGGATAACCAGGATAGAAAGCAGAGAATCGAACTTTCAATCGAGACGCCTGACGACCTCAATACTCTCATCTATCGATCGCCAAAGGCTTCGATAGTCCTCCCGGATCTCGGGACGGAGATACTTCCTGGCAACGAGTCTAATGGCGAAATTACAACTGTCGAGGGTATCCTGCTCACGATCAGGAACAGGCTTGATCTGTTCATAGACGAAACTAACGCGGAGAAGGTTGAATCTATGAAACTGTTGCTTTCAGATCTTGAAAGAAATACAATCGGCATGAAGATAATTGTCGAGGACGAAAGCGGGAAAAGCATGATACACAGCTCAAGGGCTGTTGTTGAATACATTAAGAAGGATTGAATCCCTCATCCATTGAAGGATCTCATTTCTTTTTTCTTACAACCATCTGAAGCCCTGACCATGATACCTTATAGCCAAGTGCGGTAAGTGTGTCTTCGACGTCCAGGTGCATCTTTACCAATGCCTCAATCATATCATCAGAATCGGGATAAAGCGAGTCTATCTTTTTCTTTAATTCATCCAAATTCGGTACTTTCAAAGGAACGATTTCTGGTTGTATTTTTTCTAATCTTTTTCTGCTCCCTGGATCAGTGAGTACAAAATTCAGAAGATAATCCCAGTCCAGCTTTTCTGGAAAGCATATCTCGTTCTGCAACTTCTTCTCGCCTTTCTTTATGATATAGACGAAAACTGCCTTCATGCCGACCTCTTCAAGGTTCTTCATCCACTTATCGTTGTAGGCCTTCTGGTTTGGTCTCGTAATGCATATAATCGTGTTTGTATGATCTCTCTCAAGGATATAATCGGGGATAAAAACCTCAGAGCCTATAAATATTGGATCGGCTCGCCTGATTCCAGGATACTGTATGACGGCATCACTTTCTCTGGTAATATCAGGGAAATATGATCTTGAAGACGAGTCAAGATGAAACCTGAATCTTTCTTTTTTCCTTTCTCGTGATAATTCGACTTTAGAATCGACCTCCCATTCATCGAACGATATCAGGTATCTTATTATGCCGGCAAATTTTGTCGAATATTTTTTTGATTCCTCTATGACGGAGGCAGGCCCCTCGATCCAGATATTCCGTATTTCATTTCCTGAGGAATCAATTCTGTACATGAGATCCAGCGATCGTATCTTAGAGACAATTAGACCATAGGATCTCATCCCGGATACTGAGAGTGAAACAGCCCGCATTAAAAGCGTCTCAACCTGTTCGAGATTGAAACGCCTGCACAGTTCCTCCTCACTGATTTCAGGTATCTCGGAAAGAATCTCCTCGTCTTCGAGATCCGAATATAGAGACTCAATGATATCATCTTCGCTGCATCCTTCTTCTTTTGCTATCTTTGAGAGAATTTCACTTTTTTGAGATATGTCAAAGACGCCGTTAGGAGCTGAAAGGAAAACCTTTGATCTTATGCTTTCAGGTTCAAGGGATCCGGGTTTCGTGAATTTACAGGATCTAAACATAACTTCGGCGATTCCCTTGAGGATCTTGTTAAACTGCACCTGCAATTCCAGTTCCTTGATTTCATCTTCAATATCCTTCCTCTTCCTGCCGATCTTTTCAGTGAAAAGATCCTTTATCTTCCTTGCATACTCAATTCCAGAATCGCCAAGGAATGTCGGTATGACGGTTCCAGCCTTTGAGTTACGCCTTACTGACAGAAGTTCTGTTTGGAACGCCCTTGCCCCTCCTCCTGCTTGTGTTGTATTCCCCTGTTCCTGATGATATCAATTCGTACATCACGGCATTTTTTCCCGCACCGGGCCTGACTATTCTTCCTAATCGCTGCTTGAATTGCCTGTTACTGCCTGATCCGCTTATGACTACGGCAACAGATGCCTCAGGCACGTCTATGCCTTCGTCCAGGATCCTGCTGGTGGCAAGCTTTGTTATCCTGCCTTCCCTGAAATAATCAAGGTATAGCTTTCTCTCTTTTCCAGGTGTTTTATAAGTAAGGGCAGGAATGAGGAATTCTCTGGAAATAAGATATGCTGTGGATGTGTCCTCAGCAAATATAAGCGTTTTTTCATTTCTGTGCCTTGACAGAACATATCTTACAAATTCGACCTTGGCTCTCGCGTTGAATGCGATCTGCCTTGATTTTCTCCATGCAAGTAATGCTTCTCTACCCTCCGGGTTCCAGGATCTTCTTATGAATTTCTGGAAGTCAAACTGGCCTTTCAGCGATATGTTGTATCTTCGCAGATAGGACAGAAATATATTCCTGTATCTCTCATATTCTTCTGTTTCTGAATCTGAAAGCTCTACCGGTATCCTTCTTATCTGGAAACCTGAGATAAAGTCGCTCAGTTCCTCGTAACCCATCTCGAATATCTTTCCTCCCATGAATGGAAGAAGAAGTTCTTCAAGACCATCCGGCCTTTCGTATGTTGCACTGAGGCCAAGCCTGTAAGGGGCAGCATACATTTTTGCTATCTGTGAATACTGCTCAGAAGCCATGTGGTGAATCTCGTCTGCAAGAAGGAATTTAAATTTGTTTCCGATTTTCTCTGCGAGTAGATATGCAGAATCATATGTTGAAACAGTAATTGGCCTGATTTCCCTCACATCTCCGCCTAACTGGCCTATATCCATCCCTGTGCTCTNNCTTTGCGAGCCGGTCCCTCCACTGCTGGATAAGTTCTATTGTGGGAGCAACTACCAGTGCTGATTGCTTCAGTGCAGCAATTGCAGCTATTCCGATGTGGGTCTTCCCGGTTGCTGTTGGAAGCACCACTATACCCCTGCGCGAATTTTTCTCCCAGGCCTTCAGTGCCTCCTTCTGGTATGGTCTCAAATTAGTCTCTGCCTTAATTTCAATGTTATTGTCATTATCATAAACATTATCGATTGCATCTGGTAGAAGTGCCTTAAGATCACTGTAAAAACTTGCATAGCATCTGTACTGATTTATCCTACCGTCGAAGCGCAGATAACCAGGAACCCTGATATTGGCAGGCCACCCAGATACAGTAATGGTACCTCTGTCAAACCTTAATTCTGGCTTATGATCTGAAGAAGTTTCCATCAATACCTTCTTTGATATTGTTGCTTGGTATTTAATTGAAAGTAAATTACTTTACAAATTTAATTGCGAGTTAATTGCAGACATCTCGTTCACGATCGGTTGAACGCCATTGTAATTAGACTGGAGATATTGATATGTATAAGAAAGCAGATAAGTTGGGTCAAAGTAGGGCCCGTTAAGCATCCAAGTCCCGGAAGGGCCTGTTATGATCAGGACAGTATTAACATGCGCAGGGTTGCCAAGGTAAGCAGAGGGTTTTCCCTGATTGGTGGGAACTACTGCTGTATATTTATAGGCAAGAGCTGTTATTGCCGATGGAAGGCCTGATGCGTTGATTTCGCTTTCGCCCGTTGAAACCAACTGGCTGGAAGGTATCGGTGTGTTGCTAGGATATGTTCCAGTCATGGTCTCATTGTACATATAAAAAGGGCTGAATGTGTAGGTGTAACCTTTTGCACTGAATGAAAATCCTGTGGTGAAGATCAGCCCGGGAATGTTCTTCAAGGCACCTTCATCCGGAGAGGAATAGTGACCGTAAACATCGTTCTGGACCGAACTGTAGTATGCTTTTATGGAACCGTATATTCCCCAGGAAAGTGAAGCCCCGATCGGGCAACCTATCCAGGATATGAAGTATATTGAATAGGTATGAGCTGGAGCGTAGTCAGTTGCTGAAACCTCTGTAAATGGAGGACCATAGGGGATCTGGTTCGGAGCTGAGAAACTGGTTGAAGGCGAACCTCCTGACGGTAAATGAACTATGCCCATTCCAAACAGTACTCCTACTATGACAATAACTGCTACAACCGGTGCACCTATAACGAGTATTTTATTCTGTGATAATGCTGGTTTCTGCTCGACTTTCTTCTCATACCTGTTATGTGCTTTTTTTGCCATTTTCTGCTTTTAACAAAATGAATTTAGGTTAATAATCCTTTATCTTCATTCAATCCTGAAGTGAAATTTGTGGTTATGTTTGTTTCCTTTGATACTTAAATAAAAATAAATATAAGAATGAATTAGTGTACTTGATGTATAATCCTTTAAGGTTTTACGCTAATGAGGCGATGAAATCTATCAATGATAAAGCAAAAGAAGTTCTTTCATTCCTGTATCCTGCGGTTACGATTAGCGAGGATGCCGGGGAGCTTGTAATTGAGGCAGATCTTCCTGGATTCGATAAAAAGGATGTTAAGGTAAGACTTGACAGAAATGCATTAGTGATACAGGGAACCAGGAAGATGGATCAGAAGGGCACAATACTCATGAACCAGAGGCCTGAAAGTGTATTTAAGAGGGTTTCCCTACCATACGATGTCGATCCTGCTGCTGAGCTGAGTGCAAAGTACCTAAACGGCGTCCTGACAGTAAGAGTGCCTGTGAAAGGAGTACGGACTGTCAAGGTAGACTGATCTTCTCTGTTTAACACAAACTAATTTTTATTCTTGAGCCATTCACTTATTCGGTATTTGGTCCTGCATACAGACATGTAAGGTATATACAGTAATTATCGCATCTCAATCCACAAAGTGGAGATTGACCTTAAAGTGGATCATAGATCAAAAATATTATTGACGGTTGTTCTGGCCTTTGTTGTTCTTCTAGCAATCATGATTATAGTTGGCTTATACGTGGTGAAGCCATCATCATTTTACCCATCTGGTTATGGATACCGAATGATGTATGATAATTTTGGGTATTGGTACGTTATAATGCCTGTAATGGCTTTAATAACAGTAGTTTTCGTTGTCCTGTTTTTCTATGTAATTACTTCTTCTGCTGATTGGGGCAAGATGGAGATGAGATCAGATCCTGTTAGCATCTTGGGGGAAAAGTTAGCACGGGGAGAGATAACGGAAGAGGAATACAAGAGGAAAAGAGATCTTCTGAACTGAATCTAAACCTATGGACTTCAAAAAATAACGGATTCATTCAACATATCAACTTCAGTTCTTCGAAAGAAGTACAACGATGAAAAGTATTATCGACACTCCAAAAAGGGAGAGTCCCAGATCCCGGCTGGTTGTTGATATATAGGCGGATGCAAGCGCAAGGAAACCGAGAAATATGCTGGCCGGTATTTTATATTCCTTTTTTCTGCTCACAGGGCTCTGCCTGTCTTCCAGGTCTCTTTTAAGTAATGGTAAAACCTCCAGACCTTTTTCGATTGAATTAATAGATTTCTTAACGAAATCTGTTATCTGGTATGTGTAGAGATCATTGAGGAGGCCTTCCTGATAGAGTATCTGCCGAAGTATAGCGATAAACCTGAAATCCGGATCAAGGCGTCTGCAGATACCTTCGAGCAGGGATGACATTCTCATATAAAGGACGAGCTCACGCGGAAGCCTGAATGGAAACTCGAAAATCACGCCATTCGCAATTGTATATATCTCCTTAACCTCCCTGTCCTCTATCCTCTTTCCCTGCAAATTCGAAATAGCGAGATCCATGGTGCGCCTCATGATGTTCCTGTTAGCAACTGGAGACAGTGCATTCAATGCAATAAGGGAATCAATGATTGTGTCCGGATCTGTATTGGAGAGCCCATCGTAAAGCTTCAGCAACTGTATCCTTGTTTTTGGGTCAAGCGAACCAACCATTCCATAATCGTAGAGTATTATGATGCCTTCTGTCGTTACAGAAATATTACCAGGATGGGGATCAGCGTGAAATATCTTGTCGCGCAAAAGCATCCGCATGAATAAAAGATCGAGCCGCCAGGCCAGATCCTTGAGATCGATACCGCTATTCCTTAGTGCTTCAATGTCTGTTATCTTAATCCCTGGGACATAATCCAAAACAAGGACCTGCGATGTCGTGACCTCATGAAATACTCCTGGCACAACGACCCTTTCGTTCCTTCCAGCCACGTTTTCCCTTATCCTTTCAATATTTCCTGCTTCCTTAACGTAATCAGCCTCGTCAAAGATACGATCCCGGAAGTCGAATATTACTGATTCAAATGAAATGTAAAGGTAAGACTCAAGTCTTCTCTTAGCCAGTCTTAAAAGCCTCTCAAGTATGGCAATATCATGTTTGATCTGTTGCCGGATATTGGGCCTATTGACCTTGACAACAACCTGTTTATCCTTATAGGTGGCCCTGTAAACCTGTCCCAGGGATGCACCAGAAATGGCATTTTTATCAAAATCTGAGAAAATCTCTTCTATTTTCCCGATTTCTGTTTCCAGTATAGGCTTTACTGCGTCGAAGGGAGCTGGGGGAACACTATCCTGAAGCTGTTCAAATGCCTTGATATATTCATTAGGAAGCAGATCTGGCCTTGCAGATATTACCTGACCAAGCTTTATGTATGTCGGCCCGAGATCGATAAAGGTCTGAACTGCCCTCCTTCCGTGCTCCTCGNNTTGATCCCATGTGTGGTTGGTATCGGACCTTATCCTTTTTCTGTCCTTTGAATACCTCCTGAAAACTGGATAAAGTTTTAGTAAAACCCTGATTTCGTCGGTAAGTGTGGCGTTCTGCTTCATTGCACACATGGATGCCTGATGTCATTGAACTGTAATAAATCTCTTTAAGAGGATCAAGGGGTTTAAAGAACATTACCATGAGTCGCCATGAACTCTTTCTTCAAGGAGGTCCTCTACCTTCTTCTTATATGACAGTTCTTTAGCGGCGACGTTCGAAATAGCCTGTTTCAGAAAAGGATCAGAATATTCATTTTCCATTATTCGAAGAATGTCATAAATGTCCTTGTAATATTTTATCGATACCATCAGTATGCTTCGGAGATCGTTCATATTTATGTCCGGTTCATCTTCAAGAAGGTGATCAAATGTCTCGTAATCTTCGAGTTCCTTCAGTTCTGATTCAACCTCTGGAAAAGTTCCCTCTCTCAGACTCCTGTCAAGTTCATCTATATCTGACTGCTCTGATTCTGAGAGCTCCCGGGCAATCGCCCTGATATGATCCATGTTTGATGATACTGCAATAGAATCGAATTTTGATTTAAGACGGGTCTTCAACCTTATCACGTTTCTAAGGATGTCTTCCCTTACGGCCGACCTGTCTTTCCCAGATATTGCCTTTCCACGGGAAGAGGATTTATCATTCATACAGATAACATACATGATACACCTAAATAAATTTTATTATTCATAAATTAGACATACTGGGGTTCAACAAAATTCGGCATGAAATTCCGTTTTACCTGAAATAATAATATGTCTGAGCTGCATCCTCGTTCATGAAGGTTTCACCCTCACTCATTTCAGCAAGGCTTGAATTCCTGGCAGATGAAATAGAGAAGTGTCATGCTGGTGGGGCTTCGTCTTTCCATCTTGACGTTATGGATGGTGCGTTCGTACCGAACCTCACTATGGGACCAGACCTTGTAAAGGCGATCAGAAAGTGCACTTCGCTCAGTCTCGAATGCCATCTAATGCTTGAGAGGCCAGACAAATACTACAGGTCATTCTTTGACGCTGGTGGAAACATAATGCTCATCCATGTAGAATCTCCGATCAGCACAGGCAATTTATTGAAAGAACTGAAAAATCAGGGAATACCTTATGGCGTGGTGATCAACCCTGAAACGCGTTTTGAGATGGCCAAGCCTTTTCTTGAAAACGCCGAAATCCTTCTGATAATGTCAGTTCATCCTGGTTTTTCCGGTCAGAAGTTCATTCCGGATTCTATCCTCAAAGTAAAAGAAGCAAGGAAATACATCGATGAAAATGGGCTGGACGTGGATATAGAGGTAGACGGCGGCATAAATTTGGAAAATGCAGCAGCCTGCAGAAATGCCGGTGCAGACATCGCTGTATCCGCATCATATATATTTTCAGAAAACGTTGAAGAGAGGGTTTCCGGATTGCGCGACCTCTGATTATCACATTTTCAGCAAGATTCTTCCATTCTGGCGTGAAGGGTAGTATTTGACTGCATCCTTTAAATCACTTATCTTAAATATCCTATCCACAGGCAGTGTTATCCTGTCTTCCTGCATTATCTGGATCAATTCCTGCATCTCATTTAGTGTACCGCCTGTTGAACCCAGAACAGAGATCTCGTTTGTATACAATCTTGCAAGGTTCATCTGTACTTCTGCGCCGGTGAAAACACCAAATGTTACCAGCCTTCCTTCGGGTGAGACGTAATTTATGGAGTCTTTCCATAAATCTCCGCCGAGGGAGTTGATAACGATATCGCCTTTGTACCCTGACATGCTTTCTTTGTTTTGGAATACGTTCTTCGCGCCGTAATCAGATACCCACTTCTTTGAACTTACGGTTGAAACCTCCAAGCCCATACGTTTCCCGAGGATAATTGCAAACAGCCCCGTATTCCCGGACCCTCCATAAACAAGCAGTTTTTCACCTTTTGAGGCGTGTGCCCTGTGGANNTGCGTCTTCGTCCCTGACGCCATCGGGTAATTTTAAGAGCATTTTCTCTGGAACTGTTATCTTTTCTGCATATGTTCCATTCGTACGCACACCGAAAATTCCACCGTTTTCGCACATATGCTCCATTCCGGACCTACAGTATCTGCAGGTGCTGTCAAACCATCTGGGATAGAGCAAAACCCTGTCACCCTTCTTTATGCCGCTACCGTCTGTTTCTGCGATTCCCACAGCCTCAGCACCTGGGATGTGTGGCTCAGGCGATATGCCATAAACAGTCCTGTTTCTGATAACGCTTATGTCTATTGGATTAAGACCTGCATATTTAACTGAAACAAGAATTTCCCCTTTTTTTGGAACCGGGTCTGGCAGTTCACTGAATACAATATTTTCCTCTCCAAACGGACGGTTTACAAGTATTGCTTTCATAAAAGAATATTAACAAACCGTATAAATAGATACAGAGTATTATTCAACTAATCATGTCAAGGCTTCACATAAGAAGAGCAACGGAAAATGACTGGCCGGAGATAAGCAGAATCTCAAGGGAGGCCGGCTACGAGGATTATATAAACCGGGTGGGAAAGAGGTACCTGGATGATGGCCTTGTCATCATATGCAATTCAGATGTGACTTGCGGGTTTCTTAAGATTGAATTATTGCCTGATGGCTCTTCATGGTTGAGTGGTATAAGGGTCGATCCGCAGCATAGAAAAATTGGTGTTGCTGCTTCGCTCACAAACAGTGCGTTACTCTATTCATCAATGGCAGGCTGCAGCATAGTCAGGATGTTGATTCAGTACGAGAATACTGCTTCAATTAACCTTGCCAGAAAAGGCGGTTTTAAAGAGAGGTCACATTTATATTTCTATGATGGCGTACTTGATGGAACCAGTATGACTCGATCTGTTGACAGAAACGATGAACTGGTCAATATCGGGTGGAAATTTGCCACTTGCAATAAAATTAGGGATGGAGAGGTTAAAACCGATGGTTCCTCAGACATATTCTTCTTTAATGACACAGAAGAATCAACACAGTTGATCAGATCTGATAAAAGGGTTCCAATAATTGGGAATGGTATTACATGCATACCTGAAAGACTTAAACATCTCTATGAAGGGTACGCTGGAATGGAAGGCTTTGAGCAGGCCTTTGTATTCGAGAGAAAAATATCGGGCAAATTATAGGATTCGCCTGAAAAAAGGAAGAATTTATGACAGAAAATTTAATAAATAAGGCAGGGAGATTCAATCTTTTTTGTAGAAACTCGTGATCTTGATTCTGCCGTTTTCATCGTATGTGAAGAGGTCATTGCCTTCGTCAAGCGTCTTCTTGTGGCTGCCGTCGCAATACGGCTTATTATTTGAGAGACCGCATGCGCAAAGATGCACTTCCTCGTTACCGACCTTTATCATATATGGTCTGTTTCTTTCATGCAAAACTAGTCTTGCCATAGTTATCTGTCTCAATATTATTCACAACATTATAAGGATTGCATTCCCGTCGAAAAAAGACAAAATGTGTAATTATTAGATTGCATTGATATAGTATGGAGATTGCTTTGGTTGATAAGGATGAGCACCCAATACCTGAAGATGCGATACGGGCAGATATAGCCTGGGACCTTTTTCTACCAGGTTTATCTGGTGACATAAAAGTTCAGTGGAATATGAAATGCAGTTCGTTTAAGAACTGGCTATGGATAGAACTTGGGATGAAGGGCGGGTATATGAGAAGTGACCAGACAAGGAGGATCACCGTAGTCTGCCCTAAAATGACCAGTGCTGGAAAGGAACTGATAACCAGAACATGTTCATTCTGGGCAGACACCGTTATAGATCTAATTGACGGGAAGAAGGGCGGAAACGCCTGGACCGCACCTATCGTTAATGTCAAGGATGTTCCAGGCAGGAGCGCTTTCCTTGGAAAGATCTCTGGTACCCATCACGGTTCGTTTCATTCTCTCATTTCACCATTGTTTGGTTGTGGCAGGGNNTGTGGCAGGTCAAATATTCGCGTATATACAATTCCTGTGAATGGTACTTTCGCTAGATTTCACAGTCACACAGCAAGAGAGGAACTTTACCTTGTTTTAAGGGGAAAAGGCTCAGCTAGAATCGGGAACCGTGTTGAACCGATAAGAGAGGGAGATCTCATTTCAAAGCCAACCGGACCGGATTTAGGCACGCAGTTGCTTGCAGACCTTGGATCTGATTTGCAGATTCTGGACATAGAAATATGGCCGGATATGCTTAAGAATTCAAAGGATGTTGTTCATTATTCTGATCATGGGGAAGTGATGTTCTTTGGGGAGGGATGGGACATGATGGTTCCCTCTGATGCTTTCTACTCCGCAAAAGATGGAATGTTAAACTACGATTCTGGATACAGGAGAAACCGGGATGGGTCATGGTCAGAAAAAGAAGTATCAGGCTTCATGGGAAGAAGGGAAAAGAAAAACAACATGAACAAAAAAAGCCGAAAGAATAGAACCTGAATGCTTTCTTTCCGTCAGATGCTTGGAATTGTTAAAATATCAGGATAAAATGAAGGATAGCCAAGAATTTGGATGATTCAGCTTCCCTTGAAGGAGCATTGATTCTGGCGCTGGGGTGAACCGACCTCTAAGGGGCGATTAAGATAGCTGAAAGAAGGAATCTCGTATTATTGAGCATCCTCATTGGAACGCTGATGTCAGCGGTTGATACTACGATTGTTATACTTGCACTGCTGAAGATAAACCAGGGTCTTCATTCAACCTTTCTTGATACAATATGGGTCATACTGATATATCTGCTCGTTCTTGCTGCACTCACTACCCAGATGGGCAGACTTGGAGATATATTCGGAAGGGGGAGGATATTCAATGCAGGTTTCCTTGTTTTCATCGTTGGCTCTGCCATGTCCGGAGCTGCCCCGAATATCAGCTTTCTAATAGGTTCCAGGGCAGTACAGGGATTTGGAGCTGTCATGTTGCAGTCAAACAGCAGCGCGATTGTTGCTGATCATTTTCCACCCGAGGAGAGAGGCAAAGCATTTGGAATCACATCCATGGGATGGAACATTGGAGGCACCCTTGGAATTGTTCTGGGTGGCCTTATAACCACGCTGATAGGGTGGCGCTATATATTTTACATCAATGTACCAATCGGACTTATTGGCTTTGTGATTGCTCTCAAATACATCCGGGACAACAAGAGAACCAGCGTAAAGATAGATTATGCCGGAACCGGCTTGCTTCTTGCTGCATTGGCTTTGATTGCATATGGCGCAACAAATGTGGCTGGTTATGGACTGGATACATTCAATTTAGCCCTGGTAGTAACAGGCATACTTGTTTTTGTTCCGTTCGTGCTGGTGGAAAAATATGCGAAGTCACCCATGCTTGCCCTGAGGGCATTTAAGGTAAGGCTGCTGAGCTTTTCATTACTTGCCGCGTTTCTGCAGGCTGTGGGATACCTTTCCGTGGTATTCATCCTTATAATGTATCTGCAGGGTGTGAGGGGATTTTCTCCACTTTACGCAGCATTGATACTAGTTCCGGGATATGTTCTTGCAAGCCTTCTAGCCCCGCTGATGGGCAGGCTTTCTGACCGAATTGGAGCGGGGTTCATCGCAACAACGGGCATATTTTTCATGGCGATAGGAATAATGGTTTATTTCTTCCTCACTGTTACAAGTACGATCTATCTTGTTATTCTGGGTTCTTTGATTTCAGGTTTCGGTGGTGCCATGTTCTGGCCGTCAAACAACAGTGCTGTTATGTCAGGAGCGCCGAGGGATCTTTATGGATCTATTTCCGGTCTCCTGAGAACATTATCTAACATGGGAACACTGCTTTCCTATGTGATAACAGTGTCAGTCGCATCGCTTGCTGTTTCCAGAGCTGTTGCGTTTGAAGTTTTCCTCGGTGTTCATGCGAAAGTACCTGCGAGCTTCATAAATGGGATACATTCAGCGCTTATTGTCAGCATAATACTTCTGATAGCAGCAGGTTTCCTCTCTGCAGGTAGAATAAGAAAGAGAACGGGATCTGGAGAGCCTTCCACTTCTGTGCCTTCTAGTAACATGCAGTCGCCGAAATAGACTTAAGTTTGCAGTCACAATCCATGGAAAGTATTATTAAACAATTTAGTTTACTAAATTGATGCCGGCAAGTCTGTCAACACATCAAAAAATACTCGAAATATTGAAGAAGAACCATAATTCGACAATGGATAGTATTGCCAATGATCTTGGAATATCAAAGATGGCAGTGCTGAAACATCTTTTCAGGATGGAAAAGGAGGGAATTATTGAGAGGAAGTCGATAAAGAAAAAGGTAGGGAGGCCAGTTTCAGTCTTTTTCCTGACTGAGCATGGAGAGGAAAGGTTCAGGTCTTCCTATGCCGATACGATTAAAAGCCTGATCTCTTTCCTTGTGGATCATGGTCACAGGGATTTGGCTGTACAATTCCTGAAAGAAAGATATGCATTGATGCAGACTGAATATGCAAAATCACTGGCCGGGCTGACGTACGAGAAGAGACTTGAGAAACTCTCTGAGCTGCGTGATTCTGCAGGATACATGGCTGAACTTAAGAGCATTCCATCCGGTATGCATGAACTTGTGGAGTTTAACTGCCCGATTTTCCAGGTTGCAAGCGTTCTGGAGGAGGCATGTAGCCTGGAATCCATTATGTTTAAGAATGTCCTGGATTCTGATATTCAAACAACACACCGTGTTGTTGAAGGTAGAGGTTACTGCAGATTCCTGATTAATAAGAGGCTGGACTGATCTACCTTAGCCTGGTTCAAATGATTGCGATAGGATTTACTGGAGATGCAGTTCCTCCGCGTATTCGTAGAGGCGTACATACAAACATGAACTCGTAAATTTTTCTTCTTGACAGTTCAGTCAGGTTGATGTTATCGATAAGCCGAATTCCAGATTTGGTAATCAGGTACTGATGCACAGGCAGCCTCGTGCCTGGAAGCTCTGGGACTGAGACCTCACTTGCCGGTGTATCCGACCCGCTGATGGATATTCCCCTGGATGCTATCCATTTTGAGAGCTCATACCCAATACCCGGCGATTCTTCGAAGTAGCTGTTATATGCATCAGGCTTGTGCCATAAGCTTCCGACGCCGGTGTTAAAGCAGACTGCATCGCCCTTAGAAATTTTAATTGATCTTTCTTCAAGAAACCGCTCTGTTTCGTCGACTGTTATGCCGCGACCCTTTTCCAGGATTTTTTCCGGTCCAGGTATATCAATCATTATCCCCCTTGTAACTATCGGTGGGGTCGTGTCGATTCCGAGATGGTATGTTCCGAAGGTTGTTGTTTCCTCATATGCATCAAGACCATTATAGTAAAGATTGTTAAACGATATATGATTGAGTGAGTCAAGATGAGTTCCGAGATGATCGACCATCTCCAGCCTTGAAAGCACACCACCGAATTTGTTCCTTGTTTCCGGCCTCGCCGGCGGCCTCACGTCGTATACCCTCTGGGATATGAGATAAAAGAATGGCCCATGAGCGGATTGCCGTCCGGGCATGCCATTGTAGATCTCGTGAGAAAGACTTACAGTGTCCCCAGTTTTTACAAGAGAAGCAGCTTCGATTGTTTTTTCCCTGGTAATGAAATTCAGATTACCTTTCTGGTCAGAAGGCCCCCACATAGAAGGAAACCACTTTTCGCCATTTTCAAACCATTCGCTCATAACCTTTAAGTTTCATAGGTTTTAATAATATTTTGATTCGGTAGAATTTTTATTTTGCAGGATGGAATCAGATCTGATCATATCACCAATAAAGCAACCTTTTACGTGATCATTGATGATACCAACAGCCTGCATGTATGAATAGCATATCTTTGGTCCAACAAATGTGAATCCGCGTGACTTCATGTCAGCGCTTAATTTCCTTGACTCCGGTGATTCACATGGAACCTTGGAGTCATCTTCAGGCACAGTGCACTGTTTCGGCCTAAACTGTTTAAGATATTCAAGGAATGAGCCCCATTCTGATACGATTTTTTTGAAAGATTTTGCATTATTTACTATCGACTGTGTTTTCCTGATATTCCTTATCAGGCCAGGATTTTTCATGAGATCCCCGATCGATGAACCGTCGAATGACGATATTCTGTTGAAATCAAAGTTGCAAAGAGCTTTTCTATAGTTCTCCCTTTTTGAAAGCACTATGGCCCAGCTTATTCCTGCCTGAAGCGTTTCAAGGATGAGAATTTCAAAAAGGAACCCGTCCTTGCTTGCAGGCCTGCCCCACTCAAGGTCGTGGTATTTACGCAGCGGCAAACTTTTGGCCCAGCTGCACCTATTGATGTTATCTGGCGCGTTAATGCCTGAAGCTGGATCTGAAGTTGAATCCTTTGCCATCGTTTTTGTGATTTGTAGATGTTATTTTTATATATTGTATGTCACTAATCATGTATGTATCAACATGATTATGAACTTACGATCGAGAAACTGCTGATTTCTTCTGTGAGGAACAACCCTAAACAGGTTATCTCTTATAAGGGAGAACAGGCAAAATCGTACAAGGAATTCTATGAGTCAGTTTTTTTAATGGCTAAAGGACTTGTTAAGCAGGGCCTGAAACCCGGAGACAGGGTCGCCGTGCTGGATGTGGATTCGATGTCGTATATGCTTGCCTATTTCGCGGTACCAATTGCGGGTGGTGTCATCCATACTGTAAACATACGGTATTCGCCGGAACTTATCTTTTATACAATGAAACATGCCAATGACAGGTTCGTTATGATCAGGGACGAATTTGTTCCTTTAATAGAGAAGAGTTTACCACTTTTTGATTTCGTAGAAAAATGGATAATAACTTCGGATCTTGAAAAGCCGTCTAGGATGCTTCCTGGTTCAATGCCATTCAGTGAAATTATCAAGGAAGATCCAGGTGTGTCCCTTCCTGATCTCAACGAAGATATGCCAGCCACAACGTTCTATACATCTGGAACCACNNTTCTATACATCTCTAACCACGGGGCTCCCGAAAGGCGTAATCTTCACTCACAGGCAGATTGTTCTGCATGCGTTGGCTTCGGGTATAGCGCTTTCGTCAGAACCTCTTGATTTTAAGGGAAATGATGTTGTAATGCCACTCGTCCCGATGTTTCATGTCCATGCGTGGGGTGTGCCGTACGGATGCGTAATGAGGGGGATGAAATACGTCCTGCCCGGGAGATATGACTTCGAGAGATTACCTGACATAATGGAAAAGGAAAAAGTAACTGTTAGCCTGATGGTTCCATCGATTCTTTACATGCTCATATCAAATCCTAAAAACACCGAAAAGTTGAAAAATCTGCATTTAAGAATTATCGTCGGAGGTGGGGCATTGCCAAGGGGCCTCGCTGAGAAAGCAAGCCAGCTTGGAATCGATACCGTCTGTGGTTACGGTATGTCTGAAACTGCACCTATTCTTACAATAAGTAATTTCAACAGGGATGTTAATAAGATGTCGTCAACGGAGAAAATGGACTTCAGGATAAAGGCAGGAATTCCTGCACCACTTGTAGATCTTCGAGTGGTAGACAAAGAATTCAAAGAAGTACCCTGGGATTCCAAATCTATAGGAGAAATTGTCGTAAGGGCACCATGGTTAACTGAGGAGTACATAAACGATCCTGAAGCCACCGTTAAGCTCTGGAAAAATGACTGGCTGAACACCGGTGNNTTGACAGGGAAAAGGATGCGGTAAAATCTGGTGGAGAGTTCATACCAACCATCATCCTAGAGGACGCAATCAGCACATTCCCGGGGATTGGGGAAGTTGCGGTTGTAGGCAGGAAAGATGAGAAATGGGGTGAAAGACCGGTCGCATTCGTAAGCGGTATAAAGGCAGTAGATAAGGATGCAATGAGGAATCATCTCATGAAATATGTGGAAAGCGGAAGAATCGCCAAGTTCTGGATCCCTGATGATTTCATCGTTGTAGATCAGTTCGAGAAAACCGGAACAGGTAAGATCGATAAGAAACCGCTTCGCGGGAAGCTTTCAAAATAAAGTCACCTTCCGTTACCCGCTTACGCCCAAACAATCTTGGTCATAGCGATGCTGACAGATACCTTGCTTCGTCTCTTTTGAGTCTGAAGGGGGTGGTTCTACTATCCATGGGATTTAAGAATGGGCGAGGATAATATCCACACATCACTGGATTCCATCATAGCAAAGAAGTGCTAGATCGAGATCGGACTCATCATGGCAGATGGCATACCGATAAGTCATGAGGTCTGGCTTGGTAACACATTGGATTCAAAAACGCTCTGAATCAACGATCTCCGTACTGAACGGTCGGTTCAAGATCTGATCTTAGTAGCAGACAGGGCATTCGGAAGAAAAACCTCGCTGCAATATCTCGATAAGAACGAATTCAAATCTGCGGTATACGGGTGGGATCAGCCGTATTGCAACATACTCATGAATGCAAAAATCCCTGATGATGATTGCCTCAAACATCTGGGTCTCTACGCAAGGTGGGTTGATGTCAATGGCCTATCGAGGAGCGAGGTAAAACGCACAAGAAACAGGAGAGCGACAGCTGTCTACAGCGACGAGGAGGAACTATCAATTGTGAAATCCATCATATCCTCATGCAGGAAAGGTTCAGATCTGAACGATGCACCCGGAAAGCTCGGGTCATACACGAAGATCGATGGGAAAGAGATCATTCCGAACAATCAAATCCTTCTTATAGATAAGGCCTGTCAACCACAGGAAGGAGGAGAGAATCGAGGCTCATGTGTTTGTGTGCGTTCTCCCACTTCTCATGGCAGGGCTGTTCGAGAAAGCTCTTGATGACAGCATGGCGATTGCAAGGATATCTGATACAATATCACAACTTGAAGCCATATCAGTAAGAACCAATGAGGTTACAATATATCCACGCACAGAATCCGAGGATGCGGGAAATCCCATGGAAAAGATGAGGATTCCGTATCCAAAAGAGATACTTGGATACATGGAAATATAATTATAACAAAAACTCATCTAAACCCTTGATATTAGTGGTTCGAACGAGTGTCCTCCCACAGAGTCCCATCGAAAGTCAAGTTTAAAGAATCGCAAAACTAAAGTAAAATTATTGTAATCTAACGAGGCAATAATTGAAACGGACAAATACTATCATCAGATATCATGCCATGATAAATGAATCCTACGTAGACGTTGGAGGACATAATGTATTTTACAGATCATCCGTTTCACTGAACCGCAAGGGATCGCTGATGCTGCTTCACGGGAGAAACTTTACTTCAAAGGACTGGGTAGGAATCAAGGCATTTGAAATATTCTCCGCAATTGGATATGATGTGTATGCACCTGATTATCCCGGATTTGGGAATTCACAGAACAGCCCTGAGTATAAATTTTCAAGGGATTTCAAGAACTCTTCAAGGTTTGTACTCGATTTCAGCAGAAAACTCGGACTGGTCGGTTTCACCCTTGTAGGACCCTCCATGGGAGGCGGCATCACCCTGAGGACGCTTGTTGATTATCCAGACATCGTCTCCTCCGCGGTTGTCATCGGAACTTCCGGTGTGGACCCAATGAAGGATGAACTTCCACGTGTTGGCGTTCCCATGCTCATACTCTGGGGAGAATTTGACGACGTCATAAAGAAGGATGATGGGATCCTCCTGAAAAACCTTGTAAAGAACTCAGAACTAAAGATTGTTCCGGGAGCGAAACACGCCGTCTATCTGGATAATCCATCATTTTTCTTTGACGAAATGAAGAAATTCTTGGAGCGACAGAAGAATTGACTGGGCATTTCAGGAACCTCTGGACATACTTCAATATCTCCTCATGTTCGATTTCATCCTTGGAATTCGGGGACTTTACAAGACATCCGGCATACTTCTGCATGACGTTTCCGCCAACCCCTTCTCGTCCACAAGTTACCAGTATTCTCCATGTTCCCCCAATCTGCATGCCCAGAATTATGAAGAGTTCAGGGGTTGTATGAAGTTGGAATCTAATATTAACTTGCGAATGAAAAAATGATCTGGTAAGTTCATTGTAGTAGAAAATTTAAGTAGCCTTACGGTACTATCGTTTCCAGTAAAGCCCTGGCCTGGTTCAGACCCAAATACTTTCTGGTGTATCTGCTATTGTTTGTGTATTTGTAGGTAGTCATGAATTCACTGTCAGTCTTTTCTCTCAACCTGTTCAGTGTTTTGTTAAAATTGCCAATAACGAAATTCATCTGCTTCTCTGAGAGTCTTGGTTCGATAAACACCTGGATTGGATTTGTACGATATGTATTACCTTCAACGTAAACTCCGTCAGCATCATATACCTCTTTAATACTATACAGTCCCGCCTTACCGTTCTCGCTTCCTGTATCAACAGATCTCAAAAATACAGGGTTAGATCTTATTTTAGAATAAAGATTTTCATTGATGAAAAATTTTCTTTTCGTGTATTTTCCACCCTTATATTCTTTAGAATTTAAGAGAGTAACCGCGATCCACCCCGTGTTTCTATCAATCTCCTCTTTTTTTAGATAATAGTTGACATTCAGTAAATTCTTCCTTTTCTTTTGCACGTATTCATCGAAGTAAGAACCTGCGCGGTAGTCACTATCCTTCTTTAGGGTATAGATCCTTTTCCGGATAGATGCGTTTATCTTTAAGGCAGTAAATTTTATCGTATCTGATTCAAGGTTCGTCTTCTCAAAGAAGCATATAGCAACATTGGTTCCTGTATTTTCAAAAATACGTTTCTCGAATATAATTGCATCTTTTATATTATAAGATGAAAGAAGATTACGACGAATCTGGTTTGAAACGGAGTGACCGAAAATGAAGTTTGAAGGGATTATGTAAATCATCTGACTGATGGAATTACGCAGATCGTTCATAAGTGCTATCTGGTAGAGGTCCTGCAGACCCTTGTTTTCACCAGTAAAATATCTTATGTTGCCGGGACGCTCTTTTTGCTTTGCTATGTAACCAATATACAGATACGGTGGGTTTGTTATGTGGAAAACTGGATTTGCTGTTCGCCTAAGTATGTCCGGGAACTCATCAAGAGTGTCCTTAGCTAATATATTGCTTTCGGCCAACTTTTCTGGAATTCCGTAGCTAATTGCATTTTCTATGCTTTTTTTAACCATTTTTTCCTGAATATCAAAAAGATAGATGTGGCGGCTGAAGAATTCAGCCCTTTCAGCAACAGGAATTCTTTCAAGAATGGGAAGTATGAGATTTCCTTCGCCTGAAAACAGGTCGATCCAAATGTATTCATATATCCTGCCTTCGATTTTCGGCATTATGAATTCGGTGAATACACTGGAAGGAGTCAGATGTTCGCCAAGAGACCTTATTCTCTTTCGTTCAGCAGATCCGCTTAGCATTTTATCCTCCCTAAATTAATATTGCTGTGGTTAAATGTTTCCATTATTTCAATTTATTAGCTGATTATTCTATTATCAGGACTCTCCAACAAAGAATGCTGCCAGGGGATATAAGGCGCATTCAGGTGAAGGCCGGAAGGTTGATGTCATGAATATACCTGGGAAGTTGATGAACGTTTTTCATATCCTGATGCCAGAGATGCCCCATTCCCGGGCTTGAATATCTTTTCAGGGAAGGCCCACACACAGGTCTGGCTGATTACTTCTGGATCTCATTTAGGGCAATTTCTGTGATGTCTGATATCGTAGATTTGTTGTGAAATAATCCCCCGATAATCTCAGCCATCTTACTTGTTGATATTCCTTCTTCATACTGGATTCAACAAGATCGTCGATACCAATGGTTTGCTAGTTAGGTTCAAAAAGAGCGTTATAAAATTGGTTGCCACGATCTATTGGCACTGTAAGACCGCTGATCTTTCCAAATCTTGTGCCCCGATTGATTTTTATAGCATCCGTTTCTCTGTCCATGATTCTATTCGCGAAGTGTCTCTCATGACTATATTTTGGTCATAGATTTTCACACAATGTTCTGTATCCTTTCTGCAGGTTAATTACGATGATTGATTTTTTAAAATTTCTCTCAATAGAAGGTGCTTTTAGTAGGTATACGATGTTAGAATGTATGAAAGTAGATTCATGCTATGGGAAATTCTTAGAGTTAATACCAATAATTCTGGAGAAAGAACCGATGGCCACACCAGAGTTGTATGAGTCAATAACAATTGCACTTCCAGAATGTATTACTGAAGAGAAATGTGCCCATGGAAATGATGGCAATGAAAGAAATGAGTATGAGTGGCAACATTCAGTCAGAAGGGCGCAATACGATCTGAAAAGTAAAGGGGTGATCGCACTTCTGGATCACGTCTGGTATAGACCAAAGAATCCAAGATCGAAAGATGAAGCAGAAGAAAAAGAAGGCGAGTTAATCTATGAAAAGATGGATCCTGTGAAGATCAGAGAAGAGTTAAAATCGTTAACGCCAAAGGAAACTGATTGGGTAGATATAAACGGTACAAGGATAAAAAGAGATAACCTAACAATTGCAAGACTGAAGATTTTGAGGGGATTTAAATGTCAAATTTGTAATACAAGTATAGTGAAAAGAGACGGCAAATTCTATGCCGAAGGAGCACACATAAAACCTAAGAAAGACGGTTTTCCTGAGACTCCAGATAACATTTTAATCTTGTGTCCAAACCACCATAAAGAATTTGACCTGGGAAAGAGAGATGTGCTTGAGCACAATTCAGAATACGTCAGGTTCCTATTAAATGGAAGGGAGTACAGAATAGGTTTGTCGGTTTGAGATCAACGAATACCTTCCGCAGACTCTATTCGTCTTCTATGAAAGTTCAATGTAACATATGCAGAAGGTGCTGGGTTGGCTAAAATTACTGGGGCACAGATTTACAGAAATATATAACGGCATGAAGTTTCGGAGGCAATAACTGCCGCTATTCGGGAGATGTTTTAGTGAAATGAAAAAATGATCTAATTCTTACATATATTGATGGGGTTGCCCGGATTTGGACCGGGGTCNNTAGGATACCAAGCTACCCCACAACCCCAACTCGCGAGTGATTTGAGAATAGGTAAAAAATTTAACTGTAGATAATTTGTATCACCTGGTGTATTTGTATGGCAGAAGATCCCTCATTTTCATCTTCCGTGTTTTTCCCTCCGTCTCTATCAATACCCCTATATCCATGTCGTAATCAGTTGAGATCTCGCGGCACATTCCACATGGAGGGATTATTTCATACTTATCATGGCCCTTTTCCGGATCGGGATGCCTTACCGCAACGATGGTGTCAAATCTGTTTTTCCCGTCTTTTAGAGCCTGGGCAATTGCTATTGGCTCAGCACAAACCGCAATCCTCCCAACGGTTGCGTCAATGTTGAATGATGTGTAAATACTGCCGTCTGAAGTAAGCAGGGCGCACCCTACAGAATGCCAGTGCTTTCTGTAGTGTTTTTTTATAATATCAGTTGCCTCCTGAATGAGTTCATAATCATCCCTGTTAAATTCAATATTTTTGCTCATGGCAATCAATAAACGGATGGTACAATAAGCTTCGCATCGCAAAAAAGTAATACTCTTCTTAAATTGCGAGATGCCACTGTGATGATTTCAGCCTAAACTGATCTGTGATGTTTGACGGGCAGACTGAGTGGTTTATCTTATTTTCTCAAGGGTAAATGCACCCAGTTCAAATGTGTTTTCCGACGGGAAAACTTCAACCCAGTCTCTGGACCGTACGGATCCAAGACCCTCAACGCGCAGGAATAATTTTGAGGCATCTGTCCTGAATGTTATTGACCCATCCATGTGATAGCTGAGTGCTTCGATCACTTTTTTATCAAACAACCCGGATTCAATTAGATACAGACTGGTACCACCGTCTGATTTCCTCTTCTGTGCAAACTGCTGCACGAATTTCATCAATACTTTTTCGTCTATTTCACTGACATATGTTGTAAGGGATGTGAAAACAAGCCTGTAATATGGTGCGATGTTTGCAAACTGTGATACAATAGTGTCCATGGCCTTAAGCAGCGAGCTGACATTTATTACTGTGTCAATAGTTACTGCATATTGTGACTGGGTTTGAGACTGTATAGATTTTGAATAAACATCAATGAATCTAATGTACCCTGATGCCTCTGCCGCATTGACGTCCGGGTATATCTTAGATATCTCCATTTTCAGATCGTTTATGCTCTTGTCTGTCGTGATAACGGCTACAGGTATTTTTTCCCTTAAGGATTGACCGACAAAATTCCAGGCCAGGGTATCTTTTCCAGAATAAGGTGGTCCAACAAGTAAAACATTGGAAGAAAGCCTGATACCGCCTGAAAGAAGGTCGTCAAGCTTTTCTATACCGGTCCTGAGTTTTTCAGGCTTCTCCCTTGACGGTGGGCTGGGAGAAGGAATCGGCGCAGATGGCAGCCTGCGGTGTATGCTGCTCTGTAAGGGACTGGTGCTGCTCGGTGCAACTCTCACTGGTTGCTGCACTGTATTACTGCCGTTCAGGAGGGCCTGGATCTCATTCAATTTCTCCTGAGCGCTAGCTATTGCGTTCATTAGGTCCTGAGCCGTCTGTCTAAGCTCCCTCAGCAATCGTTCTTTCTGGTCATCTATCATAACGGTATCCTATTGCTTTCATATCACTTAAATGTTCCTGATACAACCCACGGTGGTTCCTTTGGATCAAATGGTTCCATTCCGTCAACTATCTTCGTCTTAAGAAGTTTCTCATCGACCTCGATCCCCAGTCCGGGTTTCCCTGAAAGCGTAAAATGACCGCCGGAAAGTTTGTAACCAACCTTGAGAAGTTTCTTCTTCCAGTCTGGCCATGATTCCTCAAAGCTTTCCTGTATTGCAAAGTTTGTCATAGTGTAATCAAGGTTCAATGAAGCTGCAGTCTGCACCGGACCAAATGCATTGTGCGGTGCAACCAGAACACCAAATGCATCAGCAATTGCAGCTATTTTTTTCCCTTCAAGGATGCCCATGCAGTTTGTCAGATCAGGCTGTATTATGTCAACAAGTCCCTGCGAGATAAGCCGTGTAAAATCTCTTTTGTTCAGAATCCTCTCTCCAAGGGCAACCGGTGTTTCAATATATCTTTTGAACTCTGCTAATCCCACCTCGAGTTCTGGATGAACAGGCTCCTCGAAGAAATATGGATCATAGGGCTCTATTTCTCTTGCACCCATGATTGCATATCTTGTATCAAACCGGCCATGGCACTCTATTAGAAGATCGACCTTATCACCCAGCTCTGACCTGAGCGCGGCAACAATCTCACCGGCGTATCTAGCGCCTTCCTTGGTGATTCTGTCGTAATGCGGGCCGAAAGGATCGAATTTCATAGCTGTAAAGCCCTTCTTGACCATCGCCTTGCCCTTTTTCACAAAATCATCAGGTGTTTTGCAGTCTGAATACCATCCATTGCAGTAGGCTCTGATCGGTGAGTTATATTCTCCACCAAGCAGGTCATATACAGGTGCGCCGGCCTGCTTTCCGATGAGATCCCATGAAGCCATCTCAAAAGCACTTAGTGCAGATGTTGCCTCCATTGATTTGGAAAGATAGAACGAATTCCTGTAAAAATCGAAAATATTTTTCTCTATATTAAAAAAATCTGCACCCTTGAATATCCTTTCAACCTCTTTCATGCTTTCTTTGACTGGCAGGGTCATAAACGTTGTAGGTGCTTCTCCCCACCCGACCGATCCATCGGAAGAGGTCAGCTTTACTAATAATATGGTGGAGCTCCAGGGAGAAGATATCTCCTTGCCCTTTTCTCCAAGTTCGTATATGTCCACGTCTTTTATTTTAGAATTCATACAACTTGAATACATAAAAATACTTAAATATAAAGGGTATTTTTTGATAGAATTCAAAAAAGCCTATTTATGACGCTGAAATGACTAATTATGTCATTACAGGAAAAAACCAAGAAAACAATGAATCACAATGGGAAAGAGTTCAGCTATTACTCCCTGCCTGAACTGCAGAAGGCGGGATACAATGTGAGGAGGCTGCCATTGTCGTTGAGGATCATAACCGAATCCCTTCTCAGGAATATTGATGGCGTAAGGGTAAGAGAAGAGGATTTGATGAACGTTCTTAAATGGAATGCAAAAGATCCGTCGGATTCTGAAGTCCCGCTTATTGTTTCCAGGGTGCTTATGCAGGATTTTACGGGTGTTCCGGCGGTTGTGGACCTCGCCTCAATGAGGGAGAAGATGAAATCCCTTGGGAAAGATCCTGAATTAATCAATCCGAAGGTCCCTGTGGATCTTGTAATTGATCATTCCGTGCAGGTCGATTTTTATGGAAACAGTGAGGCTTATGACAAGAATATAGATAAGGAATTTGAGCGCAATTCTGAAAGGTACAGATTCCTGAAATGGGCCCAGAAATCATTCGAGAATTTCAGGATAGTCCCGCCTGGTGTCGGGATCGTTCATCAGGTAAACCTTGAATATCTCGGAAAAGTTGTCACCTCATCTGGAAATGGTGGAAAAGATCTTGCATTCTTTGACTCCCTTGTTGGAACCGATTCGCACACAACAATGATCAATGGTCTTGGAATATTCGGTTTCGGTGTTGGTGGAATTGAAGCTGAAGCTGCAATGCTGGGCGAACCGGTCACATTCCAGCTGCCAAAGGTCGTGGGTGTAAATGTCCATGGAAAGCTGAGGGAGGGTATCACAGCAACCGACGTCGTACTGACACTCACAGAAATACTTAGAAAGGCAAATGTAGTAGGGAAGTTTGTGGAGTTTTTCGGGGAAGGGGTTTCAGAACTTGCTGTACCTGACAGGGCAACGCTTTCAAACATGTGTCCGGAATATGGAGCTACTGTTGCGCTTTTCCCTGTTGATTCTAGAACAATTGAATATCTGGAGATGACGAGCCGGGAGAGCTCGCATATCGGTTTCATAAAAAAATATCTTGAAGAACAGGAAATGTTTGGAGTTCAGAAAGGGCTTGAGTTCAGCGAGCTGATTGACTTGGATCTTTCTTCTATCAAACCCAGTATCTCAGGACCCAGGCTGCCGCAGCAGAGAACAGATCTTGGCAAGGCAAACCGCAATTTTTTGAGTTTTCTGGAAAGTGAAGAGAATATCACACCGGGTAAATCCGGTCAGAAGGAGGTTGCAGTCCGCAGAGTACCTTTAAAGATTGATGATAGCACGTCTTATCTATCGGACGGTGATGTTGTGATAGCAGCTATTACATCCTGTACAAATACGAGCAATCAGAACGTAATGGTTGCAGCTGGACTTTTAGCAAAAAAGGCTGTTGAGGCAGGCCTCAGCGTCAACAGGAAAGTAAAGACCTCTCTTGCGCCAGGGTCGCGCGTGGTAACAGAATATCTTGAAAAATCCGGGCTGCAGGAGTATCTAAACAGACTTGGTTTCTATCTCGCAGGTTATGGATGTACAACTTGCATTGGAAATAGTGGCCCACTGGATCCTGGAATAGAGAAGGCCATAACTGAGAATAAGCTTTCAGTGGCAGCTGTTCTTTCCGGCAACAGGAATTTTGAGGCAAGGATTCACAAGGATGTCAGAGCAAATTATCTCATGTCTCCGCCCCTCGTTGTTGCCTTCGCACTGGCTGGAACTGTCATCATAGACATGGAGAAGGAGCCGCTTGGAAAGGGAAAGGATGGAAGGGATGTTTTTCTTAAGGATATTTGGCCAACAACAAAAGAGATAAACGCTGTCATTGCCAAAAACCTTGACCGCAGCATGTTCAAGGAAAAATACTCGAACATCGATAACTATAATTCTAAGTGGGCTGCCATGGATGTGAGCGGCAGCAAAACATATCAGTGGGATGAAAAAAGCACATATATCCGCAATCCAACATTTTTTGAGGAATTCAAGCCTGATACAAAGAATACGCTCAAAACAATAAAGGACGCTTATCCACTTTTGATACTTGGTGATTCTGTCACTACAGATCACATATCACCTGCTGGATCTATTTCTAAGAACAGTCCGGCGGGAAAATATCTCATTGAGAAAGGCGTTAAGCCGGAAGACTTCAATTCTTTTGGTTCAAGACGGGGAAATCATGAAGTTATGATGCGCGGTACTTACGGAAACAACAGACTCAGGAATCAGCTCGCATCACAGGAGGGGGGTTATACAGTTCACCTCCCTGACAGGAAAGAGGGTTTCATATTTGATACGGCACAGCAGTATTCATTAGAAAAAACACCTTTGATTGTGTTTGCTGGAAAGGAGTACGGAGCCGGTAGTTCAAGAGACTGGGCTGCAAAGGGTACATATCTCCTGGGCATCAAAGCTGTTATAGCCGAAAGCTATGAGAGAATACACAGGTCAAATCTTGTTGGCATGGGCGTCATACCTCTCGAATTCCAGCAGGGAAGAAGTTTCAAGTCCCTATCAGCAGATGTAACAAAGAGAATGAGCATAGAGTTTACCTCAAGTAATGCGAAGTCTGCTGTTCTGAGATATATCAATACGGAGGGAAAGGAGAGCACCGAGAAATTGAAGGTCAGGATAGACAATGAAGCTGAGATGCTCTATTTTTCAAGGGGCGGCATACTGCAGAATGCACTCTCTAACATCATAAATGCTGGTAAGGCAGAATGAAGGTGGCCATTTTAGGTTTGGGGCAGGTCGGCAGGTCTCTGCTTCAGATACTATCTGACTATTCTTCTACAGATAGATTCAGGGATATCCGGATAGCTCTTGCGGCAGACTTCCAGCATATGATATTTAATGAGGCGGGGATGGATCCAAGGCGCCTTCTCTACTACAAGCAGAAGGGTGACATATGGGGAACAGGATACAGGGAGATAGACCGGAATGGCCTCTTCAGGGAGGATTTTGATGTGCTGGTCGATCTGATGCCAGCAACAAAAGATGGCGTCAGGGCACGGGATCTCTACCTGGATGCCTTCCGGAATCACAGAGATGTTGTTGCTGCCTGCAAATCCGGACTTGCAAACTTCTGGGATGAGGTAATGAAAGCTGCAAAAACAAGTTCAAGAAAGATACTCTATGAGGCTACCGTGGCGGGCGGTGTCCCTCTTTTCAATTTTATAAAACACTGTAACAGGACTGCTGACATATCTTATATCAGGGGCCAGGTGAACAGTGCGGCAAATTTTATCCTCCTCTCAATTGCATCCGGTAAATCATTCGAAGCATCGATTGAAGAGGCAAAAAAATTCGGCATCCTTGAGGCAGACTATCATTTCGACACACTGGGAATAGACAGCGCCTGGAAGACTGTTATCATAGCGAATTCGGTGATTGATGCTAAAATTAAGCCCTCCGACGTGAGGTATGATGGTGTTGAGGATCTTTCAGGTATCCATGGGAATTTAGATGAATACAGGTTATTATCAAGCGTTAATATGGTCTCGGGAAAGGTAGAAGCTTCCTCGTCCCTGGTAAAAGTCAACCCTGACGATCCTATTTTGTCCCTTAAGGGCAGGGGTCTGGGTTTCACCATCGGGCTGAGAGATCGATCCCCTATGACACTTCTTGAATCATCTGACGGTCCCGTGGAGACAGCAGGTGCAGTGCTGAACGATCTTCTTGAACTGTCTGATTCGTTTCCTTCCACCCGGTAGAAGCTAACAGAGGATCAGATTATTGCTTGCAGTATTTGCTNNTCAAGCCGATCCTTCATGTTGGCAGGTACACCCCGCCTTGGCTGTTCATGGGAATCACCCGGATACCTTGCTAGTGAGGCATCCACTCCGTTAAGCCGTATCGCTGTATACATCTGTTCGGATTGCTCTATCGGGCATCTGTAGTCTTCTTCGCCATGTACGAATAATGTAGGGGTCCTGACGTTCTTAGCCTTGCTTATTGGCGACATTTCCATAAGTGTACGCATGCCTTCAGGGCTCCATGGGTCCTCAACCCCGGATTCAACGGCATTGAACCAGAAACCGATGTCGCTGGTTCCGCACATACTCAGAAGATTGGATACAGATCGTTCAGATACTGCTGCTCTGAATCTGTCTGTCTTCGTTATAACGCTATTTGTCATGTAGCCTCCGTATGAGCCT
>DAQB01000141.1 GCA_002502705.1 Thermoplasmatales archaeon UBA582
ACAACAGACTGACCAGTTACGTTTTTTGAATAAAGTTTTATCCTGAGATTCAATGTTGATGCGTGATTGATGTCCTGATCGTTGGTGCCGGCCCTTCTGGTTCATACCTTGGCCATCTCCTTTCACAGAAAGGATATTCTGTGAGGATACTTGAAGAGCATAAAGAGGTCGGGAGACCAGTTGAATGTACTGGTCTGGTCTCAGAAAGGGTCTTCAGGATGGCAAGATCCAGATCAAAGGTCAACGAGGTGAGTGGCGCCAACGTTTTCTTCCCTAATGGCAAGAGCATTCATGTTGCGAAGGGTGAAAAGACAATAGTCATGGATCGAGACAGGTTCGATAAGGATGTGTCGGCGATGGCAATCGGGTCTGGAGCAGATCTTTCGATAAATTCCAGGGCTATTTCTGCATCTGTAAACGATGAATTTGCTAAAGTTACATACAGGCACGAGGGTAACAAGGTTGAGGAAAGCGCAAGGATAGTAGTAGGCGCAGATGGAATAAACAGCATAGTGAGGAAGGAACTTTTCCATTCAAGACCTGGAAGGATAATATCCTGCTATCAGGTTGATTCAGCCTATGAGATGGAGGATCAGGACAGTGTTAATGTTTTCATCGGTTCAGAATCGTCCAAGGGCTTTTTTGGATGGGCCACCCCGAGCGGCGGNNGGCATAAATGGCGGAAGCATTCCCGTCAGATATCTGAAGAAGACGTATTCAAGAAGATCCCTCCTGGTAGGAGATGCAGCAGGCATAGTCAAACCGCTAAGCGGTGGTGGCATATTCACCGGCATGGTTTCTGCGAAACATGCATCAAATGCCATAACTGGTGCACTTGAACGGGAGGATTTTTCAGAAAACGCACTCTCTGATTATCAGAAGGACTGGAAGAGGGAACTCGGCATGGAGTTATGGATCGACGGTATAGTTCACAGGTTCTTCGGAGGCATTAGCGACAGGAAATTCAATTCCATATATGATGATCTATCCACAGAATCAAGCATTGACCTGATAAACAAAACCGGAGATATTGACTTCCCGTCCAGGGTTGTGTTCTCACTGTTTCTGCGAAAGCCTTCCATACCTGCAAAGCTTCTTTTTATGAGATGATCTCAGGGTCATGAACAACAAACTGCTCTATTCCCTGCTTCTTCTTGTTACAACATTCTTCTGGGGGGTTACCTTCCCGCTGATCAAGGTTTCTCTCGAATACATCAGCCCCCTCCCCTTCCTTGCATTCCGTTTTTCGGTCGCTGCAGCAATACTGATTCCCATTGTGATTAGAAAAAAAAGTGATCTGATCAAAAAAGGGAATATCATTTACGGTTTCTGGGCTGGATTCTATCTCATGATAGGCTATGTATTGCAGACAATTGGCCTGGACTATACAAGCGCTGCTGCCTCCGGCCTTATTACTGGATTATACGTTGTAATGCTGCCACTTCTCTCCGTAGTATACCTGAAGATCAGTGTGGGAAGGGTTGTTGTCTTCTCATCAATACTTGCTTTTTCAGGTCTAATCATAATGTCTGTGGGCTCTTTCAGCGGAAGGCTTGCCTGGGTCGGTGATCTTCTCACATTCCTTTGTGCACTTGCATATGCTTTCCAGCTGGCATATCTTTCAAAGCATTCCTACAAGATAGATACCTATGTCTTCAGCTTTTATCAGCTTCTCATTGTAGGCATTTTCTCATTTGCGCTCATACCTTTTATGCCGGATGAGATGATAAGATTCAATTCGATCGTAATTTTCTCCATAGTATTTACAGCAATATTTGCAAGCACGCTGGCTATTTTCATTATGACAAGGGCCCTTTCTTATGTGGAACCTGCGTTTGCAGGCATTATTTTTGTCGGAGAGCCGATATTTGCTGCAATTTCATCAGTTCTCTTCATCGGAGAGAAACTTTCTCTTTATACTATCACAGGCGGCGCGATTATGGTTATAGCAATTTTCATCGTGACTGGATCGAAATATATCACTGAAAGGCACAATCAGATAACCCCTCATTCGTGATTTATGCCGGCCCGTACGTCTATGGCAACACCTCGCCTGAGCACTCTCATTTCACGTCCGGATGCCATTGACTTGCCGACCGCAAGAAGCTTGTTATCTTTATCAACAACCAGCGTCTCATTGCCCGGAATTATATTTGGATCACAATCCGTAATGAATTTGTAGAATACATTCTTTCCATCTGCATTGAATGCAGCGCTCTCTTCGTTTACTGAGACACGATACCCATTCACTGATTGATAAAGCCTGGCGGCACCCTTCATGGTGAAAGTCAGGAGACCATCTCCTGCCCGCAATGTTGCAATAAGGTCATCACCAAGGCTGACTGTCCTTATTCTTCCTGTCTTTCTCGATCTCCTGATGCTGACTGAATCTGGAAATAGCAATTCTGAGTTAATACCAGGAAACTGGTACCTCGAAATCATCCTGATCTTTTCTATATCAAAATACCTCTGGCTGGTCAGAGGAACAAGTTTTCCGCGCAGATCATCATTTCCATGAAACAAGACGATGCGCCCGATCTTTTCCTGAATTGCATTTAATGATGATTTGCCTTTTTTCTGAATGGAAATGCTCTGCTGGACCGGGTAAGTTTCCCACATCTCCATTGGAACAGGGATACCATTCCAGTCCCTGACGATCATTACGCTGTATTTTTCGTATATATCGACCAGGTTTGCATTGTCGCCATGGTTGAAAAGTGAATCGCTGCCCTCAACGAGGATAACATCCTTTCTTTCGTTCCGGATTGACTGCAAACAGAAAGTCCTGAGCTTCCTGAATATTGCAGTCCTTGTATCCTCTTCACCGGTGAAATAGTATGGAGATTTCTTGGAAAGCGGTTCGTACCTGTCAGGAAATTTCTTTCGTGAAATAAGAAGGAAAGCATCATAAAGAGCTGGATGAGCCCTGACTTTCTGCTGCACGTACCGTCTCAGCGATTGATCCGATATCCTCTGTCTTACCTCAGATATTTCGTTAAAGATTGCACTGAGATTATGCTCTGAAAATGCAATCATCCTTGTATCAGGATCTAGAGATTTGATCTCATTAACAGTATATTTTTCATGGAGGGGGCTCCATGGAGGTATTTCATTCAGATCGTCAATGGAAACAGTCCTGTCAGGGAAAAGCAGTCTTCCATCCCTCGCATATTTCACATAGGAAGCTGAATCAAACATATCAACCCCAAGATAGACGGCAAGTGCGAGAAACATGGGGTGCCCGCCACCGAAAAGATGCACTGGCTTTGAAAAGTCTGAATTTGTCTTTGAACTGTAAATTATCTCCGCAAGCTTCCTGTACGAATAGGATTCGAGAAGTGGAACAACACCACCTATAGGCAGATATCCGGCAACGCTTTTGCTCATGAGCCTTGCAGATTTTTTCCTGAGTTCAGGATAGATGGATCCCTGGATTGTGCCCGCATATATACTGCCGTCCTCTGTTACCTCGAGAGATCTCCTGTATGTTTCCCTTACACCCTCCAGAGCCTTTTCAAAACTATCCTGCGGCGTGGAAAATATGTCCAGAAGGGTGATGATATCGCTTCCGATTTTCCTCTGGAAGTCGACCATATCAGAGTTTCCGAACTCAATGTCACCATATACATAACTCTGGAATGTACCTGAGTCGGTCATGACAGGACCGTCGAAGCCTATTAGGGCATGCACACCACTTTTCTCCGCCTTCTCCCTCAGCGACGAACTCCTCCTGATTATGTAGCTGTTCGTTATGACGCTGTTAACACCGAGCCTCTTCATGTCACCCGGTTTGATTACTATGAGATTTGGGTTTATAACGGGCATCACAGTTGGCGTCTCGATAATTCCATGCGGTGTGGTGAATCTCCCGATTCTCGACAGGCCATCCCTGGCTATAATTTCAAACTCGCCATTTTCCGCCATGGATCCTCCCGTCAGTTTTCATAATAATAATTACCTGATGTCTTCTGCTCCTCGTCCAGAGCGCTTCCAACCTTGTTGATCCTTGGCCTGTTTGTCGCGTTATCCCTTCTGAATGTTATGTTCACAGTTTTAAGGAACCTGTTCATTCCTTCTTTCATGGACATTGGACCGTATGAGTTGCCCTCAGCACCCGGTATGCCGTCAAAAACGATTAGCCTGTCGGATACGAGATCAATGAAATAAATGTCGTGATCTATTATTATTGCACTCTTGCGGTTTCTTTCCATAACTTTCTTAATCGTCCTTGCCGCCTCTATCCTGTATGATGAGTCCAGATGCGCAGATGGTTCATCCAGGAGGTACAGATCTGCATCGCGTGCGAGATTCATTGCAACTGAGAGCCTCTGAAGTTCGCCTCCCGACAGGTCTGCAACGTTAAGCTGCATTATTTCATCCACCCCCAGCGGCCTAAATATCTCTCCCTTCACGAAGCTGTCTGTTATACTGTCCCTTAAGGTCACTGCAAGAAGATCTGATACCGATCCATCAAAGGTGGTTGATATGTATTGCGGCTTTTNNTGTCGATTGAACCTGAATCGGGGGTGATTTCACCTGCCAGGATCTTGGCAAATGTCGTCTTTCCAAGAGAATTCCTGCCCAGGCATCCTACTATCTGCCCGGAATTTATGCTGCCAGGTTTGACATGCAACCTGAAGGACCCAAGTTCCTTTTCAAGCTCACTCCATTTTGTTATTTCAGAGCCGCTTTCATATCTGTGACTTGTCCTGGACTCAAACACAATCTCGTCCGGCCTTATCCTGATATTCTCCTCCTTGAGGTATCCGGAAAGAAAGGAATTGATCGCCCTGCTTGATGTCCTTACCTCGGTTATGACACCATATGCCCCGGGAGTACCATATACGATATGAACGTTATCGGCAATCCAGTCCATCATTGCGAGATCATGCTCAACAATCATTACGTTTTTGGAAACAGCAAGTTCAGAGATCATTCTCGATACCCTAAGCCTTTCACCGACATCGAGATAGGATGACATTTCATCAAACAGGTAGGTATCGGCATTTTTTAGCAGCGTTACTGCAATGGCAATCTTCTGCAGTTCTCCGCCAGAGCATTCCTTAATATCTTTTGTAAGTGATTTTTCGAGCATTATTTCAGAGACTATCCTGTCAATATCTCCAGTCTCATCTGCATTTTTCAATATATCTGATACGGAACCATTAACGACCCGTGGTATCTGATCCACATACTGGTTTTTAAGTACAACCCGGTTTTTACCGTTGTAGAGGTCCCTGAAATATTTTCCCATGATATTGTTTGAGAATTTTTCAAGAACAAGATCCTTGCTTCCGGGTTTCGAATAATCGCCAAAATTAGGCACAGTTATTCCACTCAGTATATTCAGGGTTGTTGTCTTTCCAGTGCCGTTTTGCCCGAGAATGCTTGTAACCTTACCCCTGCTTATGGTCGGAAAACTGTAGATCCTGAATGAGTTTTCACCATATTGGTGGAACAGATCCTTTTCAAGTTCATCTGGCAGCCCAATAATCTTTATCGCACCGAACGGGCATCTCTTAGGGCATATACCACAGCCTATGCATAATGATTCAGTGATGACAGGTTGACCGTTAGGATCGGGAAACTCAATTGTCGGTATTCCGCTTCTTACGGGAGGACAGTAATACTGGCACTCATGGTTGCACTTTTTCGGGTGGCATTTATCCTTCTCCAGGATCGCAACATGCATCCAACATCACTGTGTTGGTTTCCAGAAATCCTCAGGCATCTGGTCATAAACAAGTGAATCTGAGTTTTCCTCAAGAACCTGATCTACAACCTTAAAGTTGACAAGTTCAAGTATTCTTTCGGTGTTAAGAATCCAGTAATGAATTCTCCATTCTCTTCCGTCATAAAGAGTGGTTTCCTCTCTTTCTGTCTGGAGAACGCCTATATCCTCCATCGTGTAGAATGCATCCCTGTCTTCTGGCTCCAGCATGTTGTCAATGACGCGGTCATTATAACCGAAAAAATTGATCAGATGCTCGGCAGCATCCATTGACTCGTCAGGGCTCATTCTTCTGTTCTGAAGGCTCAGTCCCTTGGCAATGGCCGTTGAGAGCTTATAAATATCAGTAAAATGCATCTTTTTCTCTGTCTTAATACCATTATTATCAGAAGTTTTCATATATCATCATTTGACTTATAGTAAGCCATACGATAGTGCAGAAACATTTATAAGCTTATTGTGAAATTTGCAGATAATCTCTCCTCCTTTACCGGAAAGATAACATACTTTTAGATCTGGCAAGGTCAGGTAGCCTTTTCTTCCTTGAAACTCCTTCCACAAGATGGGCAATAGTTGGCATTCCCACTGGAAACGAAACCACAGGAGGGGCAAACCCTGTTACCAGCATGGAATGGACTGAGTGAAATACCAAATGATAGCACAAAATAAACGCTAATACCTATAACGCCCACTATTATGACCAGAACTGACCCGAGGACAAATCCGCTGTCAAGGAACAATGATATTATTCCAAGTATCAGCAACGCAATAAAAGGGCGCATTGTACCGGAAGATATTATCTGATTTGATTCCATAATAACCATTACACCAATGATCAATCCAATAATTACAAGTGCCAGTACTAATATAATAACAAACGGTATGCGGCCTTGATAAGATACATGAACAATACCGATGGAAACTGTTCCAACGATAATGCCAACTATAGCAATGAAAGCTGCCTGCACAAGAATTAGGATTCCACCCAATAATCCCAGGATTCTGAGAAGACTGAAAAGGTTATTTTTTTCGGATAAGTCCATTGGTTAAGATAACAACTTAATATTAAGTATTAGCTACCATCGAAATCATTTAAAGAAGGTCTTTTCATTTTCCCACCAGGATCTGGAACCAAAATTATTCAGGGGCAATTCGCCTCTTTGGAAGCAGAGGTATCATCATTACGGAAACAACACCAATTATGACAAGGACCCACATTGATCTGTCCAGTCCAAAATTTTCGACCTGATAGAGTATGGTGAATAGAGCAATACCGACTGCCCCTCCAACAGTGGATCCCACGCCCCACACAAGGCTATTTGCTGTAGTGGATACAGACTGTGGGGCAAGCTCCCTGACATAGCCGATCAGGATCGGAAAACCGCTGAATACAAAGAAGGCAAATGATGCAAGTGATGCTATCAATACAATTAACTGGTGATCGATCAGGAAGAAAATTATCGAAATTATAGATAGAATTCCTGTTACAGTGATGACTCTCTTGCCACCCCATAATGGTGTCAGGTAACCGAAGACCATCTGACCGGCAATCGGTGAAAGATATGCGGATGATATGATTATAGTTGCAAGATCCGGCTTGTTTGTGATAATGTCAAGGTAATATGGGAGAAAGGTGGAAATCCCCATGGTGTAAAGAGACCGGACGAAAACAACCATCATCAAAACATATATGAAGGAAAAACTTCCAGAACTCCTTTCTGCTGACCTGACTTTTTCCTCTTTTTTGCTGACTTTAGTCCTCCTGAAGTTCCTGAGACCGAAAAATATGAGGAAGGCGGCTGCAATTTCATAGAGGCTTACAGTATACAGAGAATTGGTTATTCCAAAAGACGGAAGAATCAATGCAAACATTAGTGGTACCACAGAACGTCCAACACTTCCAGTAGAGCTATTTATTCCCAGAGCTGTTCCATAGGGTTTTCCAGAAAACGAATTATTGAGAACAGAACCGCCAAGCGGATGGTAAAATGACTGCCCGAGACCGAATAATGCAGTTCCAGATATAACAAGAATGTTCACCAGACTGCCCATCACGAATGCAAGTGAAAATATTGATATTGAGATGCCCTGAATAAATATACCCAGAAATATCAGGATAGAGTCCCTGTTCACTGTGTCGGCAACCTTTCCAACCACGATGCTGAAAAAACCCGATACAAGATTATATATCACTGCTCCGAAACCTAAAATTATAAAGCTGACATTGAAACTCCTATAGTAATCGATCAGAACGGGAAATATCAGAAGATTCCCGTCGTTTGAGAAATGGGCAATAGATGTGTATAAAAGAGCGGAGATGCTGCCTCTCACTGAGGGAGATTGCAAAAGAGTTTATTATCGATACCGGAAACTTTTCCCTGATTCATGCAACTGAAATTTAATTGCTGAATAACATACCATAACATGGACTGTTTCTTCTATCCTACAGGAAACTGGGTCAATCGCAGGGTACTGGAAATTTACGTGGGAAGCAATGATGCTGCATTTCCGGGAGCATCCCGTACGGAAACAATTGATGGGGGCAAATATCGCCATGCAAGCATTGATCTGGATGATGAGAAGAATTTGGATCTTGTGCTTTCGGAACTGGACAGGGATGGCTTTCTCAGTATTATGATTGCCAGTTTGATAAGGGTGTCTAGAAAGAAAACAAGCGAATCTAAAATAATGGCGGCTGTCAACTGCACGCCGGATTCTTTCTATACTGGATCTAGGCTGAATGATCGCATAGAAGCTGGCTTACAGAAGATTATAGAAGAGAAGCCCGACTTCATTGATCTGGGTGGAGAGAGTACGAGGCCTGGATCAACGGGTATAGGATGGGAGGAGGAGGTGGAAAGAATACGCCCGGCACTCCAATATCTCTCAGAAAACACTGATATCCCTGTTTCCATCGATACCAGGCATCACGAAACCATTACCTCCCTGCTCCAATACGGCATTAGCATGGTTAATGACATTACAGGTTTGCGATCGCCGGAAATGAGGAAAGTAGTTCGTGATAATGATCTTGACGCGGTAATTATGCACATGAGGGGAGAGCCAAATAACATGCAAACCATGACATTTTATGAAAACATTACTGCTGAATTAAATAGATTCTTTTTTGATCGGATGAGGACATGCTGGGAAGAAGGCATTGATCTTGAAAGGATCATTCTTGATCCAGGAATTGGTTTTGCAAAGGGTCTAAAAGGTAACATGGAAATACTGAGAAATATAGAAAGGTTCAGGATAGGCCAGAGACTCCTCGTAGGAACGTCAAGAAAGACATTCATAGGAAAAATAACCGGTTCACCAGTTGAAGAAAGGCTCCCTGGAACGATTGCAACCTCTATCTATCTGAGCAGTAAGGGTGTCGATATATTGAGATTACATGATGTCAGAGCAAACAGGGATGCAATAAGGATGATGAGGTTACTGGAAGGATCAGATGGCCTTGCCTGACCTCACGCACTTATCGCAGTATCCTCTAACTATTAAATCGACATTCCTGACAGTGTAGCCCTTGGAGGCGATGCTATCGCTTATCTTTGAGGTGTCCTCCGCAACATCCTCAATCATTCCACATGAAAGGCATACAAAATTTGCATGCGGTTCCAGGTTTGTCTCGTACCATGTTGTGCCATTTGCCTCGAATGATGTCAGTATGCCGGATTTTGTTATCACNNCAACGGTCTTGTAAACATCCTCTGCCGTGAAGTGGCCAGGATAATTGTTTATAAATTCAATTACACGGATTCTCTGTGGCGTTATTTTGAAGTTGTATTTCCTCAATCTTTCAATCTGTAATGTAGTTTCCATCCAAGAGATATTAATTCTCAATTAATAAGTATTTATGCTTACATAACAGGGTGGGGGATAGATGCCTTCAGGTTTTCAAAGCGTGTTGAATAGCCGCAACTGGTGCANNATTAGTTTTGCTTGTGAACCCGTTACGTTTAACCAGTAACTGCCTGCATCTGGGACAGTAGGTGGATTCGTATTTATGGCCAAAAACATTTCCGATGTAGGCGTAATTCATTCCATGATCTATGGCCATGTCCCTGTGCTCCTCCAGTGTTTTCACAGATGTCAGCGGAAGATCCAGCATCCTGTAATCCGGGTGAAATCTCAGAAAACTCACAGGTATATCCTCGCCACCTATTTCCCTGATTCTATCGACCATTCTTTCAGCATCCTTCAGGTCATCCCCCACCTGCGGCACAATGAGATCAGTCACCTCAACATGCATCCCGAAATCTAGCGAATTCTTTATTGTGTCGTAAATCGGATCTGCGCTGATTACAGAAATATATTTCCTGTAAAAGTTATTATTTGCATTTCCCTTGAAGTCTATCGTGATATAGTCGAGAAAAGACGAGGCGTATTCTATTGCTTCCCTTGTCTCATATCCATTCGTGACAAATATATTCTTGAGTCCCCTCTTCCTAGCTTCCAGTCCAACATCATGCGCAAATTCCAGAAAGACAGTTGGTTCGTTATAGGTATAGGCAATTCCCCTGCAGCCTGTCCTGATGGCAAGAGAGACTATGCTCTCAGGTGTCATGGATTCACCCGCGACCTCTCTCCTCTGGCTCATTTCAAAATTNNTTCTGCAGCCATAATTACAGCCGGTTGTCCCGAATGACAGTATTTTTGCACCGGGCATTGCATGTAAAACAGGTTTCTTCTCGATCGGATCGATGTGCATTCCAAATGGCATTCCATAAACAAGAAGATCGAGATTTCCACCATTGTTTTTCCTTATTCCACAATAGCCAGTCTGCCCTTCTCCGAGTATGCACCTCCTGACGCATGCTGTGCATACCAGTTTTCCAGCATCCTTATGCTGATAAAGCACAGCTTCCATGTTTTATAAAGGCAAACCTGGAATAAAAGCTCATCTATTCCATGTATGCAACCATAGAGACGTATCCTACGACCTGGCTGAAATCGCCTGATGCATCTCCGGAATTGCTGTGGTTCAGGAGTTTAATCTTGCCTCCTATACTGCTTGCATAATGCATCAATGCGGCAATTGGGCCATATCCGCATGGAGTGGCGTTTTCTTCTACGATTGTGCTGTAGAAAAGATCTACGTCAAGGCTTTCTACTGCCTGGATCATTCTGGAATCCTTTCTTTCAACGGACAATGCGTCCTCGTAATGCGTGAGATCCGAACTTGCTATAATGATGAAATTGTCTTTCAATTTTTGAATTGCTTCTGATATCTGGATCGCCTTAGATGAATCCTGATCACCCATTGATATCGGAAGAATTTTTCCCTTTCCGGATGTTACATGCTGGATCCACGGAACCTGTACTTCAATGGAATGCTCATTTTGGAAAGCTGTATCTGATTCCTTGATATATTTACCGGAATTTCTTAGATCAACCAGAAGGTGTGAATCAATTTCACATGGCCCAAGGGGCGTCAACCATCTTCCATTCGGGTAAACATAGGTATCAAATGGTCTTCCCGAATGCTTGGGTCCGATTACAATCAACCTTGTTGAACCAGATCTTTGAATAAGATTATAGGAATATGATGCTGTCATTCCAGAATAAATATATCCAGCATGTGGAACAACAACTCCGATCAGTTTGCAATCCATACTCATATCTCCAGATCTTTTGAGGAAATTTGCCATCATTGTCTTAAGATCTTTCGCAGATTGGGGATAGAAAAGTCCGGAAACCTCAGAGGGGCGATCCATGCATTAGTATACAATCAAACATAAAAACATAATTCTGTTACGGTATTGNNGAGCTTGTTGAAACTGCATCCGCGGTTATTCAAAGCAACATCAGAAATGGAAAAATTTATCGAGTTTCATCCCCAAACAGGATATTCGAAGAAAATTTAGGTGTCTTCGTTACAATCAAGGAGAATGGCATGCTTAGAGGATGCATTGGCTATATAGATCCACCATGGGAACTCCGGGAAACTATTGTGAAAGCTTCAATTGCTTCTGCCACCGAGGATCCGAGGTTTACCCCGGTAAAAGAAAGAGAACTTGACAATATCACAGTTGAGGTTACCATACTGGATCACCCGGAACAGATACGCGTTGCAGGCAAGCAGGATTTCGGAAAAATTGAAATTGGGAAACATGGGCTGATAATAGAGTATGGTCACAATAAGGGGGTGCTTCTACCCCAGGTTGCAGTTGAGGAATCGCTTGACCCAGAAGATTTCCTGGATGCAACCTGTGAAAAGGCAGGATTGCACCCTAAATGCTGGCAGAAAGACGGCTGCAAAGTCTACAGATTTGCAGGATACGTTTTTGGATGAGGATGAGTTAAATAGATTTCCGGTTTCAGAGGAGCCCCTTGAGCTTCTCGAACTCCTCAGGGGTTATCTCTCCTCTTACAAGCCTCATTTTCAGCTCGGTTAATGGATCAGCCTGGGAATTTCCAGCTGCCTGTGGCTGCAATCTCTGGTTTACCTTTGCCTGCAATAAACTGACGCCTTTAGCGGTAAAATCACGCAATTTCTTCCAGAATGTCCAGTCCTCGTTAACCCCCATTCCAGTGATGATGATATGATCTTCCATTATCCCCTGTTTCAATTCAACGGAGGAAATCTGATCGTACCTGAACTGCCGCTCCTCGAACGACATAAGACCCTTTGAAACAAGAAGAAGCCGCTGGTTTGTAATAACCATCCACGGATGCCCGATCTGCTCGCCTGAAGATCCGCCGCCAAATGCCCTTACATTCATACCCTGTGCATGGGTACCAGCAATGCATCTAAGACTATATTCAATATTTTCTCCTGGTGCAAGCACCTTTCTCAATCTTTCCACGTACTTCTCTGGCAGATCGGTATATTTCGGAATAGGTTCGTTTTCACCCTCGACCATGCTTTGTGATCAGGTTCCTATATATGAATATAGCTGGTAGAGAAATTCAACCATTCATTTTCATAAAGAAGAAAATATTTCAGAAAGGGTATTAGATTTTAATTACCATTAATGTCTTTGTATCAAGTATTCCTTTGATGTTCCTGATTTTTTCAAGCATGGTTTTTTCAAGGGCTGAATAATCCTTTGCCTCTACCTTTATGATTATGTCATATTCTCCAAACAGTGTGTAAATTTCCACTACATTCTCCATACCTGTAAGCATTTTATTCACAGATTCTTCTGAACCTGGAAGAGTGTCTATCAAGACGTAAGCTAAAACCATCCTTTCTCACTCAATGAACAATAAGTCAGGATAAATAAATGTTATGAATTGATTAATTACATCAATTGATCAATGCTGCATCTGGAAACTTAGAAAATTTCTGAATTTCTCGCTGGTCCTGACACGATCTGATTCCAACTAATGAACCTTTAGATCATTAACTGAATCAAGCAACTCAATCCCTTTCAACTCTGACTGGTTGAACTGGTATTCCTTGAATCCGGTCCCTGTCAGAATTACAGAAATTGTTGCATCCTTTTCGATTCGCCTGTTTCTAATTGCTTTTTCAACCCCAGCAAGTGCAGCAGCAGAAGAGGTTTCTGCAAATATTCCGTCCAGCTTTGCAAGGTTTCTCTGGGCATTTTCTATTTCGCGATCTGACACCGATATTCCAAACCCTCCAGATTCCTTTACAGCCTTTATTGCGTGGTTTGCTCCGAAGTTGACCCTAAGGGCACCGGCTATCGTACTGGGAGCGCCGGTTTCCTCAACATGGTCAAGGTTTTTTTCTAACGCCTGAACCAGCGGGCTGGCATTATCGCCCTGAACTGTCACGATTTTTGGCATTTTGTCTATAAGGTTCATGTTCTTTAATTCACTGAATCCCTTGAAGATAGAGAAGAGAAGATCCCCTCCAGCTGTTGGAACAAATACATAGTCCGGAACTTTCTTCGAAGAAATCTCGTATGATATTATTTTTACCCCGTCGGCGGCCAGTGGATTAAACGGTGCCCAGACGAAACCATTCCTCCAGCCTGTGTGCAGCGTCTCAACTCTCTTCAGGGATTCCATCAAAGTTTGTTTGTTGGTGAAGAGTTTCTTTACCCTTACAATTCGTGGATTATAAGCAGAAATCTGCTCCAGTTTGGAAATTGTTGAATCCTCCCTGACAAGTATTAGACATTTAAGCCTTGCACGAGCAGCGAATGCAGCTAGTGCTGCAGCGGCGTTGCCAGAGGAAGCAGTAAATATTCCGGCGCACTTCCATTGCTTCGCAAGTGATACCTCAATGCTAGCTGCCCGATCCTTGAAGGATCCGCTTGGATTGCATCCCTCAAGTTTGGCCCAAATATTTCCGGCGCCAATCGTGCTGCCGTAGTTTTCAAGCCTTATATATGGGGTGTCTCCTTCATCTAATGAGATCTGGTTTTCCGGAAGAACCGGAGGCAAAACTGGTGCGTAATTCCATATTGAGTGTTTTTGCTCGTTTATGTTGATTTTTAGTCCTGTAAGATCATACTTACCTGTTAAGACGTCGCCACACGTCCTGCAAACTGTGACCTGCAAATCAGAATAGATTTCTCCGCACCGTATGCACTCGAGACCAATAAAACGAGATTTTTCCACCTGCTTGAATGGCTGATAACCTAATTAATATTGAGTTCGACGCAACGGATAATATCGCATTTCAACCGAAACTTTTGTATGATTTCCATCCAAATTATTTCAATTTACTTCTAACGCAATCCCTTTCTTATATTTTCAAGGGCCTCCCTGGCTCCGTTCAAAAGGAAATAATCGTCAGATCCGATTGCCATTATCTTGAATCCTTCGCCTATGTATTCTCTCGCCTTTTTTACATTGAATGAAAGTGTACCTCCAGGCTTGTCTGATCTCTCTGCAATCTTCATCATTTTTTTCATTGCATCTTCAACAACAGCTGATTCAGGCTGGCCCAGATGGCCGAGAGAAGCGGCCAGATCGTTTGGTCCTACAAACCAGCCATCAACTCCATCCACAGATATAATATCCTCAAAATTGTTGACAGCCTCCTTTGTCTCTATCTGTACAATGACGATAACTTCGCTGTTAGCTGTCTTCAGGTATTCAGAATGCATAGAATAATACTGCGAAGCTCTCCGCGCTCCTGTTCCTCTCACGCCTGCCGGTGGATATCTGGCATAAGAAACTGCATCAGAGGCATCATCTTGGCTATTCACCATCGGTATCATAACGCCCTCACCTCCAGTGTCAAGGGCCTGCTTGACATACATGAGTGAGTTAACTGGAACCCTCACCAATGGTGTGATCTTTCTGGAAGTCGTCTGTAGTAGTGGTTCAAGTTGTGCTACTGTAATCGGTGCATGTTCCATATCGAATAGGAACCAGTCGAAGTCGTTAACAGATAATATCTCTGGTATCTCGATGCTCGATATCGTTATCCATGATCCGAGGACAACTTCACCATTTTTAAGTTTTTTCTTCATCTGATTGTTCATGCGTCAAGGCATGTAGATTTAACTATTGAAATTATTGAACCTGCTATACTTCCTTTAACGTGTTTAATTTACTGTGTTTGTGTAACCAACTTGCACACCCCTATTGTCGAAGTATGTGTTTCCCTCACACAATGAATTACATACGTAAGTCTAGATCCATATTACTCGTGTTCTACGAAAAGATCATGCAGAGGTTCTTATCTGTTAATATGAATCCAAGATCGGGTTTTTTCCTGTCTTAATATGCGTTAATATTGAAAACACTGCAAATATTTCAATCACCACATCACGCAAGAAGCGCCCTTTTGTTGTGCTGGTATTGCCTGGAAAACCCTCTAATAGATTCCCTTCACCCGTTCCAGTTGACATGCCTTTGCATGATCTTGATGTCTCGGCGCCATGGAAAATATGCCTGATCCCTCCAGATGACTGGCTTTATTTTCATGTTCATGGAAAAGTATTCTTAATCTTAGACAAAATTCATGAAAAAACTTGTTTTTTTGATTAAAGAATAAGGGTTGGTAATATATATATATATATATTGAATGAATATCAATAATAATGCCACAAAGTATAAGCAATAAGATAATCATATTTCAACAACCCTCAAATGGTCAGAATATGGTTAATTCATTTGATGCCTCCTTGTCTGGTGGTGACGGGGGCTATAATCTTTGTTGGCTTAACTCATATTACTCAAGCAGTTACATTTCACAACAGACTGGAGGTGAATATAATTGAAGATGCATTTTCTGATTGCTACTGTTATTCTGATAGTTGTAGTCGCTTCCTTTGGTGTTTATGGAGCATTCAGTTCTGACCATAAAGCTGTATTGCCTCCATCGCCTGTAATTGTCAGGACCACTCCACAAGCATATATGGAGGTCAACTTTTCAAATCTTTCACATTCCTCTGAAATTTATGCGATCTCTTTTACAGATGTATCTAAAGATATTTCTATAAGCAGCATTGAATTGAAAGCATTTAATGGAACTTCTTTCGGGATCATTGAACTAAATGACAATCTTTCCCTGTATACATTAAACATGTCATCTTCTTCTACTTTCAATGTCACAGTTGCTGGTGGTAATGTTCTTAGCGATTCTACTTCGATTGTAGTGAAATATTTCAAGGGAGAAATACAGGTTTTCACTTCTATAGAGATTTTAGATGCAGCCAATGGTGTTGCAATTTCACAGGCTTTATTAAGTGAAAATTTGTCTCAGAATTCCACCTTAACACCAGCTGCTTCCATGACCATTTCTGAATCAAGCTCCAGTGGATTGCCACAATGTTATGCGTTATCATTCTCAGGCGTGTCAAAAATGGTCTCAATGAGTGCAGTTGTACTGGAGATATATAACGGATCAATTAACGGAACCATTCAATTCAGCCCCAATTCTTCGCGGTATGAAATCAACATGTCAGGTTCTTCGCACTTTGTTGTTACCATATACGGAGGAAATGTTTTCAGTGATTCAACATATATTACTATAAAATTTATAAGTGGAGTACAACAATCTTTAACCATGGTCAAGTTAACTGATTATAATAGTGGCGGTGCCATAGTGTCTGCTACGCTGTGAATATCATAGGCTGATCAAAACAAAGATTATAAGCGAGGAAATACGCACTAAAGCATGAACAGATTTGAACCATATTATTAGATTATCTTCAATGAATCTGGTAAAACTTCTCCAAATTGATTGTGTACAGATTTCTGTGTAAATATAAATCATGAATGGAAAATTCATGAAA
>DAQB01000058.1 GCA_002502705.1 Thermoplasmatales archaeon UBA582
CAATCAGAAGTGTATTTGCCAGAATGATTGTTCCTGCCACTCCCACAGCGTTTGTAAGGCCAGAGTCACTGAATATTGGAATGTTTGAGAGCCAGAGCACAATGTATGACAAAGTGACTGTGAGACCTGACGTGAATACTGCATGGCCAGACCATCTCGAAGCTTCCTCTGCAGCATTAGGGTTACCCTTTTTCAGCTCCCGGCGGAACCTTGCCATCNNACAGACCACCTCGAAGCTTCTTCTGCTGCATTTGGATTCCCCTTCTTAAGCTCGCGGCGGAACCTTGCCATCATGTAGACCATGTAGTCGGTCGTAAGCCCGAGAACAAGTATAAGAAGCAGAGTTGGCGTAATGAATGATACCTGTGTATGGAAAACATACTTGTAAAGCATGCCGTTGACGCCAAGTGCAAATACAGCTGAGAAAACAAACATAAGCAGGGGCAGGAATGCAGCTACGGGCGACTTGAAAAATATGCCTATCAGGAGTATGGAAAGTGAAATGCCTATTGAGAGGGCAATTATCAGGCCGTTCGTAAATTGTGAGCTTGTAGCGGCAGATTCGGCTGAACTCGAAGTGAACAGGGANNTTTCTGGTAGTGATCTGTAGTGTTGACAACTTCATTCATGGTTGCAGTTGATACATTTCCATTAAAATTCAGTATGAGCAGGCTGGAGGTCAAATTAGTGCCGACAAAGCTTGACCTTAGATAAGTGGTCGGCAATACAGGATACATGGAAATTGTTTCATTGTTTATCGTACTGGAAACAAGTGTTTCTGGATTCGAATTGTTAAGCAGCTGCAGGTAAGGAAGGATTGTTGAATTGTTGATCCGATCAAGAGGATTACTCGAGAATAAAACCTGGCTGGACCTGGCTACAAGACTGTATCCGAGTGTGTATGTCTGTCCATAATCATTTGAGCAGCTTATATTCAATGAATCAGAAACTATCTCTGATGTATTAACATCAAGCGCGTTAAGAAGGGTCTGTACTGAAGGCTGTGAATAAAGGCCAGTTTCCACCGTTGTCAGTGTGTATTCCCTGTAAAATGCGGAATTATTGCCAGTGGCATAGTCCAGCAGTGAATAGTTTTGCGCAATGCTTACCATGAAAGTATAGAGGCTCCTGTCAACAGTGAGGATAGGATTACTGGCGTTTGGAAACAGTGATCCGACTGTAGCATTCATGTGTAATAAATCAGCAGGTAAGTTCAAGTCCGTAGGAAGCGTATTATTCCACACCTTGCTGAAAGTATTCAGGTATAGAATACCAAGGGAATTGTTTTCTGAGGTCAGCTTCTGATCGAGCCCGGAATATGCTACTGAATTTGAATAGGAGGAATTATTCGTGTTCGCATAATATTCAGAATATACATTCACATATGAAAGAGGCAGTCCAAATTCAAGGCTGGAAGTTGAATTTACTTCCACCACCAAACTACCAGTGCTGTTTACAAGTGAAGAGATCAATGAAAATGTTCCTGCAAGCTCCTGCTTCGTTGAATTAGAGAAAACAAGCAGGACTTCCTTCATAGTGGTAAATATGGAATCAATTCCAGAAAACCCGGACACCCCTGTCAAACTTCTGTTTAACGATCTCTGCAGTGAGAGGAGGGTCTGTGAATCGGTTATGTCATTTAGGTTGGTGTTATTTGAAAATATAATTATCTGGTTGCTTGAAGAACCATTTGAGGAATTTCCACCGAATTCATCGGAAAGCAACGTGCTTGCTTTGTAGGACATAGAGTTCTTTGAAACGATGTTGCTTGCTATGTTGAAATTGACATTGTGGAAAAAGGTTATTGAAAAAGGTGCAACAATGACAAGGATTATGATCCATGCAATTATTACTTTTCCGCTGTTTCTTGAGACTTTTTTACCCACTTTTCCAAAAACGCTCTCAAACACTAAACGGCACCGATTTTTAGTGATGTAATTAAATTATATAATCTAAATGCTTCACGTTAATGACAGGGTGGAAAAGCGTTGAAAATTTATAAGGGGTAATATTATACACCAAAACCCGGCTTAGCTCAGTTGGTAGAGCGGCGGACTGTAGAGGATTTTCCGATTGGATTTGCCGCCGTAATCCGCAGGTCTCTGGTTCGAATCCGGAAGCCGGGATATTTAATTCAATTAGTCGACTAAAAAGATGAATATGAAAATTTAAGTTATCAAATGAACTCAGTATTGCTAAATTCGCAGCAGATTAGCATAGCCGATTAAATATCTTACAGAAAAAAAATCGGCCCTTTATTTCTTTTCCTGATCCTTCTTTTCGAAACCTTTTTTTAACCCCTTAAACAGCGATTTTGTACCCTCGGTCACATCTCTGGCGGCCTTTCCAACAGTTTCTCCAGTCTTCTCTGTTACTTTTTTATCCTTTTCGTCACCCATAAAACTCATATAACAATATACTACGGGTATATAACTCCAATTCTTTTAATGCAGTAAACGAATTATTCTTTCTGGACATCATAATCGGCAATGGTATGGTAATCGAAACGCACCTGTTCAATGTTCCAGTAATAATGGATTGCGGATTTTAAAGAAAATCCTATTATTGTTTGCCTGAATCAAGGCAGTTGAATGCAAAGCCAGCAATTGGATAAGGAGAAGCTAACCAGGAGCCTTACGTTCAGAGATCTTTTCTTTCTCTCCTTTGGCGGAATGTCTCCTCTCTTAAGCATACTGACGTATGGTGCGTTTGCCTTCACACTGGCCGGTTATGATGCACCAATTGTCATGGTGATAGGCACATTCCTGGTTCTTCTGAACGGTCTTGGGGTTACAAGGCTTTCCCGGAGGTTCTCTTCATCAGGTGGTTATTACACATATGCTTTCCAGGCCCTTTCTGCCAGAATAGGTTTCGATACCGGCTGGATGTATATCTTCTATTCCATACTATACGGTCTCGCATACCTTATGGGTGCTGTTTTTATCCTTAACCTTGTCTTTGGTCTTTCAGTATATCTTGTATTTGCAATAGTAGTGATTCCATCAGTTACATTTTTAATCGTTGGAATAAGATTGTCGTCAAAATATGCTATTTATGCTGTCATTCTAGAGATAGGGTTGATGATAGCAATAATTGTTGTATCTTTTGTTATTACAAGAGGAGCTGCTTATCTTCCAAACCCGGTAAGGTTCCATATTACTTCATCAGATTTCTTTCTTGGGATCCTGTTTGCAATGGGAATACCAACAGGATACGGCTCAATTGCACCTGTATCAGGTGAGGTAAAGGATCCAAAGAAGGACGTTGGGCGAAGTGTGGTTACAGTAATACTGACAGGCGGCATTCTGGCATCATTAATCATATATGCTATAGCAAATCTTGTATTACAGACGGGCATTGTCATACCTTTTTCAGACAAGCTTCCGATAATTGTCCTGTTGAGAAACGATTTTTCAAAATACGGCATCTACCTTTACTATGCTGTTGCAGTTGCAACGGTAAACGATGCAATCCTCGCATTGCTTTCATTCGGTTCTGCAGCTTCAAGGACGATCTTCAGGATGGGTTTTGACCGATCATTCCCTGCCATATTTGCCAGGCGCGACAAAAAGGGAAACCCAATCGTAGCAGTTCTGGTAACCAGCGCAATTCTCCTCTTGCTGCCTATCCTGTTTTTAAATGTATCAAGCCCGGAATCTGCTTTCATTGCTCTTGGAACAATCTCGGCTCTTGGCGGCCTATTCATCCACATAAGTGCAGATTTTTCCCTAATAAGGATAGGTTTGCGCAGGGGAAAAAGGCTCGCTCTGAAGGCAAAAAACACAATCCTGTTTAAACTTAAAGACTACGACGAATTCATTCTGGCAATTGTCGGNNCATTCATAAGCACAATTGTCATTATTTATTCCGCATATTCCACAGTACCGGTCTACGTAACAATTTTTCTCACATGGATAGTTATTGGATTCATTCTTTCAGAAGTGAAGGGCATAGTCACAAAAACACCATATGAACTTGACATCACAAGGGAAGGGAAGATTGTTGCCCAGAATCTCGAGAATCTCTCGGTCAACGATAAGTCTGTTAACGTCGTGACTGCAGTATACAGGCTGGACGACAATCTTAAAAC
>DAQB01000168.1 GCA_002502705.1 Thermoplasmatales archaeon UBA582
CACATCAGACTGAACTGTTACGCTATGCTTAAAACAGCCGAAAAAAAATCAATTTCGATCAACCAGCTATACCCGGATATTGTCAGACCTACATAAATTATAAGTTCTGAAAACAGGAAGGTAACAAGCCCGGTCGAGACGAATTTAGTAAAGCGCTTCCAGTTTTTCCTGGCAACAATCTTAATTCCGTTTATCAGGCTGAATTCCCTTCCTTCTTCCCCAAACGATCATTTCACTTCCAATATAATTGACCGCAAATGCGAGCATTATTCCGACTATATTCGCAATCAGATAATGTGTGACTTCAGCCAGTTTCAGAAGGGTTAACAGATTTATTATACCACCTGGCAGTGCAATAAGGTTATATCTGGATACCCCCCTGAATAAAGTCCCAACGCTTCTGCCCTTAAATGTCCACAGGTGATTTAACAGGAAATTTGAAAGTATAGAGGATTCAATCGATATGATACCGGCATATAACAGGCTCAACGGTGTAAAGGTATGCAGGGCAAACAGAAGCCCTTCATTAACTAGTATCCCGGTCAGCCCAACCACTATGAACTTTAACGGTCTGAATTCTGATAAAAGTAATAATAAACCAATAAATTTTAAATTTTCACCCATTGTTAACTTACTCTGTCCCAGATAACGTTCTCCAAAAACATACGGTACTTCCGAGACCTTTCTATCGGGCCCGCCCTTCACAAGCACCTCCAGTAGAACTTTATATCCCTTGGACTCAATCTTTTTCCCATCAAGTATATCCTTCCTGAAGATGAAGTATCCAGACATGGGGTCCTTGACGTTTCTCGTTTCACGGAGTATTGCATGTGCCAGAAATGTGGCACCCTTTGATACAATCTTTCGGAAGAAACTAAATTTACCGGAACTACCCTCTGATATATATCTCGAGGCAATTATAATATCATTTCCGCTCTTTGCCTCATTGAGCATCTTTATAAGGGTTTCAGGTGGGTGCTGCAGATCGGCATCCATAATAGCAACATACTTTCCATCGGCAACCTTCAGCCCATCTGCTATAGCTGATGCAAGCCCCATCTTGGCAGGCCTTTTAATCACTTTTACATTCGAATATTGGTGGGAGAGGTCATCTGCTACCTCATAGGTGCGGTCTGGTGAATTATCATCTATTATCACTATCTCAAGATCCAGTCCCAGGTTCTGAAGCTTATTGACAAGAATAGGCAGATTATCTCTCTCATTGTATGTGGGAATTTCAACGGTTAGCTCTACCATCTAGTATCTTCTTCCAGAAAACTTGAATGCTTGAAGGCGTCTAACGAATAATTGCTGAAATTCTGGTACACGGTTGAGGGCGTTGATGATTGAAACAACGAAACATTGTAAAACTCAGCTGAAAGAGTATGGTTTCCATCTTTTGCCCCTAAAACAAATGAAAACATCGAATCATCATAGCTCCATTGATATTTGTTAAGATATTCCATAATAGTCTTGAAGTTAATAGTGGTTTGGCTTGTTACAATCAGCATTCTGTCAGCGCTCACAAAATCAAAATATGAACCAGAAACGCTCTTGTTGAAACCTATCCATAGCTCTTCTAAGCCAGAATCAAATGAAAAGACTACACCAGAAAATGTCTTAAATGTAAAATTCTGGTATGTTGTATTCTGAATTTCAGAATTTGAACCGCTGTAGTTAAAGCTGAATATATAATTTGAATCCGCCAGATATGTAAAATTGATAGCTGATCTCAGGTAAAGGTAACTTGAATTCATTTTCTGACCAGGATCGACGTAAACTGTCTCATTGATCCCCGTCATCAAGTATCTGTAATCATATTTACCAGGGCCGGTCATTGAGTAGTACCAGCCATCATAAGGCTCGTTACTCTGGTAAGTAGGATAAATCAAAGTTGGATCCTCCATGGGAAGTGAATCATTTATACTCAAAGGTTTCTTTAAACTGAAAAAAGAGGTGAAATTACCATAATAGGCCTCGAGCTTGAAAGTATAACTCTCATTAAGGAAATCTGCAGCCGCATCAGGGTAAATGGAAACGTTATTCAATCCTGGTACTAGACTGGAGTTGGAATACCAAAGCAGTGAATTCACATTTTCAAGCCCACTGTTTGGAAATATTCTAAAAAGAACATTTTGATGGGCTGCTTCGTTTTCAAGAGGGGTATAGTTGAGAGAAACTATCATCTTTGTTATTGAATCAGGTATGTCCAATGGATCTGAAGCGGATGTTATATTTGTAATCTCAAACGGCGATTGTGGCACACTGTGAGTTATTACAAAACCGGCTGAAGCAGCTGCACCTCCAGCGATCAAAAGCACAATCAATGCTGCTGCAAATTTCCTTCCTCCCGTAATGCGTGAAAGGATCGGGTGTCTTTCGCTAGTTTCAAAATTTTCCTTCAGTGACTTTTCTTTCCAGAGATCAGGAAGAACAATAAAAAACAAAAATGGCCAATAAACTATGTAGTTTTCAAGAACTCTATAATTGAATAGAAAAACAACTACCGGAAAAGTGAAGAATGCGAATTTCAGTTTGTTGTATTTCTCTATGTAAATCACAAGAAAGCAGAAAAGAACTGCAATTGATATTATTGTGAAAACATCAGACGGTATTGATATAAAGCCAGCAAAAGAGGTAACTGATGGACCAAGGCCAACACCTATTATTGGTTGAAATGCAATCTCAACTATGTTTGTCAACCAGTCATATGGCTGCATCAAGATGAATGGAATATTTGTCAGAATAAAAGACAGAGAACCTATTGCAATAAACTCAAAAACAGATGATTTTCTTCTGTCATTTTCATTATATAAGAAGAACAGGAAAAAGGGAAGCATCGCAAGGGGCGTTTGTTTGAAAGATACGGCGAGACCAAATAATAAGCCAGAGAGCCACGGGCGTTTTCTGAAGATATATGACGCGCTGACAAATGCAACCCATACTATATCTGTCACTCCATCAACAGAGAAAAATGCATATTCCATGTCGATTAGCATTGCTGCTATGAGGGCTATAGTTGCGACCTCAAAGCCTGTTTTCTGGTAATAAAGGTAGGCTATAACAACTGCCAGTATGTTAAATACAAGCAGCACGCTGAAAGTAGGGATATTAAGAAGAAGCGCTGGGATGAAAAGCAGTACTGATAGACCAGGATAAACAAGATATTCGACTGCTCCACCTGTCAATAACGGAGTTATAAGGCTCTTCGGAAGACCGGTAAATGCGAAGACATTGAGCATGTTGGAGTTAATATATGGATCCTTGCCATGAATGAACAGGTACCCAGAGTATGTGTCAATGGCTATTTCATCAGTTCCATATGCAGGAGCCAGTCTAAGAATAGTATCAGCAAAGAGAATAAATGATATTATAAATGCTGCAGTGGTTAGATATTTTGCATATTTGAAGTCCTCACCGGAATATACTGAATAAAAGATGAAAATAAAGGAAAATACCAGAAGTATCCATATAAGTACAAGAGCAAAGAGGTCCAGATATCCAACAATTGCCCACGTCAAAAATGCAAAATTTATGAAAAAAACACCATAGATTAGATAAAGTATCCTCCTGAGCTTAATGTTCCCATGGCTTTGGGGTTTTTCCTTATCTAACTTGCTTATTTCCAATATCGCTCAATTTTAGTGTAGACTTAACGAATATATAGAAATTATTAGCTCCGCAGAATTAAAAGAGGGAATCGTCCACCCAAACTTAATTATTTTAGGATATACGCAATTAGTCAATTATAAGTTTAGCATATAAATTGAATAATTTGAGTTTGAATATACTGATTTGTAATATTTACCAATATAACCCGTTGAAGAGACTACGTAAGAAACATGATAATCCATCTCGATCTCTTGAAGCTGTGAAAAATTCTGAGAAAAAAGCAACAGTATACCGGCGGCATTACTTTCCTCGAATTCCAGATGCTGAGTGAGTAGTGAAATACTTTCGTTCACTATAACAGGGTTTCCAGTAAATGCCATTAACATGAAACCGATCTCCTGTGGCGCAGCTATTACTTCAGACCTGTTACTGTGTGAATCAAACCAGTGAATCACGCCACAGTCACTATTATATGAAATATTCTGGCCGCCAGCCACGTAATATTCATGTGCATTTTCATTCATTACAACCGAAAATGAAACATACAGGGCGATGAACAAAACTGTTCCTATTTTTAACGCGTTTTTTAGATACTTCCAATTAAAGTTTTCCGCTGGTTTCCTGAAAATTATATCGCTTAGAAAGAAAGAACCTGTAAAGATATAACCCAACGATACAAAATATCCAAACCTGGAGAAAAGAACTGGGTCAAAAGCAAAGGCGATAATCGGTATTAAAGAAGCAGCAAGCAGTGAATCGATTAAAACCACTTTATCGCGATGCGGCCTGGAATGCAAGTAAATCCAGGTTATGATCAAAAGGGCAAAAAAAACATAAACAATCCACTGAAATCCATAAGGTATGTCAAATTCGACAGACATGGAATAGATCGATTGATAGACTGTTCCACCATTATAAAGGGATAAACCGTGTTGAGTCAGGAAATAAAAAATGCTTGAATGATAGAAGTACCATGAAGAACCAATTGCTGCGCCCAAAACTCCTCCCAGAAATATTGATAGAGTCGAATTAAGATTCTTACCTCTGGATCGACTGAAAAGCGAAAGGATCACAACTGCCACCAGAAGATAAAAAATTACAAAGAAAAATGAGAGGTCATGAGTGAATGCAAGTATAATAATCAGGATCGCAAGAAGGATTGTACTGGGTCGCCTATTATTATTTTCAAGAATGCTGATCGTTGCCATTATAATCAGCAGAATCAAAAGCAGGCCGGCAACCTGTGCGAAGTCCCCCCATATATCAAGGTATATAAATGGCGGGAAAGTACTGTATACGAAAGAAGCAATAACCCCGGTTTTGTGATCAAATACAGATTTTGATATTTTATAAACTGGTATCGTAGAAATTGATCCTGTTAGTATTTCTAACAACGTAAATATTTCAAGTACTCTCTGTGTGTTGAAATAAATCACAAAAGGCGAAAGAACAAAGGGAATTAATGGAGGAAATACAAACCCGGTCCCTGGAAAGTGTAATACATTGTAGAAAGGTATTAGCATACCATTCAGTCTTATCTCCTCACTGAATGTGACATAAGAATATAAGTCACCTCCAAAAAAATAGGGGGTTCCTGAAAACAAAATGATCAATCTTACGGTTATTGCAGTAAAAAAGGAAATAGCCAACAGGATAATCAAATTCTTCCGGCCATAATTGTGGCCGGCAACCCCCATAGATACTGAAGTGTCAGCCAATTCTTACCCTCTTATTTAAAAGGCTTCGAATCCAGGCAGCATTTATCGTTCTTTTTCTCCAGAGTGAAAAAGCAGGTTTAAGGTCCTGATAATTATCCCTGAAATAATTTAAAGTCGTAATCATCTCATCAGCGTTACCGCATTCAACGAACAGGTTTATTGCGCTCAATAACTGGTTCTCAGCCATTATTATTCTTTCTGATACCATGTCATTATCCTGAATCAATCTTTCAAGATGATGTCTTTTTTCATTATATTCTTCCAATGTGATTTCCAGCACAATAGTACCACTTACAAAAAAAGTATCCATTGCTGGCAACAGTGATGTGATATTAGATTCCAGCAATTTTTTTTGTTTTGATTTTGTTCTAGCGTTGTAACTCCTCAATTCACTTATTGGGATTTTAGATGTTGCCATCTGGAAAAGTAACTCTCTCGCAGGTTCGTTTATTCGCTCCTTATTATCGTCTAAAATTACGTTCAGGCACTTTCTGTCAATATTTTTCATTTTTTCATAATTGCGGATTGTGCCGGTGAAATTTACTCCGTCCAATACAGAGGCTATTTCCTTTGAAATCTTCTCAATTTGAGACATCTTTTCATAGATGATGTCAAACTGCAGATGGTGCTTGAGGTCTCCGTTTCTTGAAACAATAAAAGATTCGTTGACGGATTCAACATTCTTCAGTTCGAATATATAGTCATTTGGATCTACGTTGAATGGAATCTTACTTTCAGCGAAGATTGCCGCCCTTTTCATTTGAAAAAGATCCGTATTTAGATGATGATAGAAATAAAACGCATTTTTATATTTCTTCCACGATTCTTGTAACCTGCCATCCACTCTATTAAGTCTGCGCCTGGTAACAAGCGGTGATAGATTCGCAGGGTAAGTAGGAACGTAATTTATATAAGAACCTTCCCAATCTAAATTCAGGGGGTCAAGAAAGATTTTGGGAATTCTCGTGTTCATTCATAAATATTAGATCCTCATATTAAAATTTTCAACAGTTTGCTCAGGATGTTCCTTAGGCATGTAGTTTCGCTTAAAGGCATCTTGTTTTTTAGGAACTCCCATTGACCGCAATATGATCTCCCGGTTTAGTTTTGTGCTATGAGTTGTCTTTTGCTGCAATATTGCATAATTGACCTTGAGATTAGATTTCTCAATTTCCCTTATCGCCATACGTATCTGATCAAAATTGTCAAGCCAGGTCAAAATTAGGATCCTATTTGGTACTGAGAACTTTCTTGCGATTATTCTTTCCTTTAACCAACTGTTTGGAATCTGATCCAGGCTGTTAGATTTAACCTTGCCTGAAAGAGGTTCGATCTGAAAACTAACTAGAATGAATTCCCTGTTGTTTTCTGATCTGATGTATGGTTCAATTGTAATTATACCCGACCTTACGAGATCGCTGTAATTTCTATTGACGGTTGATCTTGAAAGACCCAGTTTCATAGATATTTCATTTAATTTTTCAAGTGGGGAATCTATAAGCTCAAGGAGGATCCTTGCATGATCTGTCCTGATTGATCGCAGATCTGAACTGAAACACCGCTTCAAACTGCGGAAATTACTGTTCACAGGGTTGTCGCTGTATTCCATAATAGAAAGAATTTCGCTATTAGAAAGTTGCTCCTCAATGATTGACCTTATTTTTTTAAGCGAAGACTTGTTTCTATAGACAAAAGATATTATGCTACCAAAAAACATATGATCCTTATCTATAATTATTCCGGAATGAATCGATTCAACGCATTTCTTGAAGGAATTCTCTTCACTGTATGAAGGAGAACGGTAATTGTGATCTTTTGTCAGTATTAATGCACGATAATAACCAAACCTGGAAGCATTCATCACAAGCCTTAGACCTATATAGTCCATCATACTGTGCCAGCATTCTATTGTGGCATTTTTTGTTATCTTTAGATTAAAGGACAATTTTTCTCTGTTTGCCAGTAATTTTTCATAGACCCAATAAGGCGAGGGTCTCTTAGGTATGCTATCTTCATTCTGGTCTAAATCTCTTTCGGTAGGCCAGGTGAGAGTTTTAAAAATTTCGCAGCTAAGTTCGTTCAACCTGATGACTAATAATCTACACTATATAAATCTTTTATACCTCCATGCTCCCTGTTACCTTTGATTATTTTAAAAACAAATCATTCAATTCAGCTTTAAAATCTCTATTTCCTCGTATGATGAAAAGACTGAATATCTTCCGGTTGAAATTAGTGCCTTGGAAAGAGTCTGCATGGTATAGTTTGTTTCATGATATGCGACACTGTAATGTGAGTAATAATAGGAATATGGGTCTATAACTATATAGGTAGGAAATGTATTGTTTACATAGAAATCTGGAAGAGTCCAGTTATAATATACTGAAAGCTGCGGCATATTGTTCTGGATCAGTACAGATGAGCCTTTTGGAATCTGATGAATCATTTTCGCAAGCTCTATGTCGCAAATTGATACATTAATTGAGCTGACTGCATTATAACTAAAATCATTTCCAGTTATAAACGTAGAAATATTACCATCTTTGTTGGAAGTATAAAGTTCTCCTACAGGAGAATAAAAAGAGAATAGTCCAACATTCAAAACCAATATAACTGCAATTAAAATTCCTGATACTGTTTTCAGATATTTAGTAAAATTACTCCTTGGACCTAAATATTTCCTTATTCTTCTCAGCCCGTAAACTGAAGAGATGAATATTATTGGAGCGGTCAGTGCTGGATACTGAAAATACATTGTCGATATATATGGTTGATAATTGTTAACAAAAGCGAGAGCATAATACGGCACGGACATAAGAAGCGTTTCCGGGGCCAAGAATGATGTGAATATTACTGGAAACTGCATCTGTAATAGATATGATATCTTACTCATAAAATTAGGACCGAATGAAGTCGATGTCGAGGTCCCCGTAAGATTTGTGTAATCGAGTGGTAATAGTCTGGATGCATATATCATAGCACCAATAAAGATAATTAAACTGATTCCAATTATTACAGAAGCAAACTTCAATTCTTTTATTCTTTCGTCTTTCTTTACCAATAAGAGGTGAAACGCATAAAATATCATAATCAACGGAACAAGATAATCACATATCGTAGCGAGTAGCATACTTAAAACTGAGATGCCATTGCGTTTAACCAAATGGAAGTAGAAACCAAATAGGAAAAAAGTGGGAAAAAGTGCCATAAAGTGAAAATCGAACCAGTTGACCCCGGACAGCGGGTAATAGAGTAGATATGAGATAGAGATAAAAGCTGCAAATTTTCTTTCTCGTAGAATGTGAGAGGATATTGCATAAAGTGGAAAGATACCTAATCCCATCCAAATACTCTGAAATACAACTAGCCACAATGGATCAGGAAAGAGATTGAAAAACGGTGCAATCACAAGTACAATCATTTTCTGGACTGGAAAAGGTCTTGGGTCCGCAGTTGTTGAAATCAATCCGCCATGGCCGATTGAGTATAGATAAGAAGAGGCAAGCCCCAAGTCAAATATATTTGCATTGAATGAAAGATATCTTTCAATGACAACATAACTGAAAACTGCTGAATAAATTGAAAAAGCGATTATGATGCAATATAGCCAAATGTTTCCTTTAGATTTTACTTTATCTGGATTAACAACCAATTCCGCTCTCTATATAGAAAAAAAATATTAACCTTCCTCTGCATTTAAAGTGCATGAATCAAGATGAGGTCAGGGATTATATTCAGGATGGCGCAGAGGTTCGCCGGTCAATTGACTTTAAACTGGTCTACGAAACAGGAATGCAGATAGCCAAAAGGATTAAAAACGGGGGCAAGCTTGTTCTTTTTGGGAACGGGGGCAGTGCTGCTGATTCTCAGCACATTGCCGCGGAGCTTGTGGGTCATTTTGAAATGGAGAGAAAACCCCTGCCTGCAATGGCTTTGACAGTTAACACCTCATCTCTAACAGCAATAGCGAACGATTATGATTATAATGAAATCTTCAGCAGGCAGGTTCTGGCCTTTTGCGATTCAAAAGACTGTGTTATTGGAATATCTACGAGTGGGCATTCAAAAAACGTCGTCATGGGTCTAAGAGCAGCAACGCAAATTGGATGTCTCACCATATCATTCACAGGTAAAAACGGAAATGAGGTTGCTGGTGAATCCGATATTTGCATCAGGATTAACAGCACTAGAACCTCAATTATACAGGAATCACATATCGCAGTTGGTCACATATTCTCCAAAATAATTGAGGATTATATATTCCACTGATAAAATTGGTTCCGCAACCGATTGAAATATCTATTTTGACTCTTAGGTTGAAAATAATTTTACTTGTGTATATTCCAATGAAATATGAAATGAAGGGGTATGAGTTCACAATTGCCGGTGTTAATTTAGTGTTTAATTGACATCACATTTAATAGGCGGTATTAATCTGCTAAACTCAATGGTGCAGACTTTAAGTGAGATTAGAATATCACCTTCCTGTCGGCTGGTCCTAAAATCTTTATCCCAGTTGAAGATAGGAACTATCTCCCAGATCGAAGTTGAAACCGGTCTTCCATTGAGGACAATTCAGTCTGCCCTGCATAAGTTGGTTGAAATGGATTTAGTCAGGATCAGAGTATGTCTTACAGACTCAAGGAGAAGGTTTTACTGTTACGTCAAGGTCTAATAAACAAGTTCTTCTATTTTCTCTCTTGTTATTGATATGCCAGTAAGGGACGATACATTCTTCAGGCTAGATGTTGAAACGCCAAATTTAAACCTATAACTGGCGATTGATTCCAGTATTATGTCAGCAGGAATTGATAATATATTTGAGAAAAATTGAACTTCCCTATCAATTTTCCTTCTGGTTTTTAGGACATATTTTCCCTTCTTTCTAATTATATCTATGAGTTCATTCAACTTATCCTGGTTATCCATAAATAGTTTCGAAATTCCGAGGGCACAGCAGGTTGAATCATCCATGGATTCTTCATAAGATAAAACAACCCTTTCAAAGCCATTTTTCTTGAGAAGTGTGAGATATGGTTCCCATATTGATAAATACCTGAACTTTGAACTGCAGAAATCTTCCACAGCCTGATGTGGACTAAGCATCATCCTGGATTCAACATCAGGATTAGACCTGATGAACCTGGCTGTCATTACTGCCATTGATGAGTACTCGCTCGTCATTATAATATTACCCATCGCTTTTTCGTTTTCACAGATAGCGGACCCACCTGAAGCTACTTCGCTTATAATTTTTAATTTTGGTTCTCCGGAACGGAGCAGAAATGATGTAAGAGGTGCAAAGCCAATATCAATTTTACCCAGAGATAGATCATCCAAGAGAAGTGAGGAGCTATTATATAATACCGTTGATAAGCGGCTGGAAACATATTTTGCAAATTCCCTTATCATAATCAGATGTATCATATATTCGGTTGAAGGCAACATTCCTACTCTGATTATGCCTTTAATATAACCGGGGAACTTCTCAAGAACCCAGAGAGCATAATTCCTTCCAGTAACTCTTTTCCTTATTATACTGCCATTCAGTAGCAAATTTTTAATAATTTCAGAAACCCTAGACTTAGAACACCCTAATTTTTTTTCCAAATCTGATTGAAGTATTCCTTCCGTCCCTGAATTAGAGATTAACTCAGAAATCTTGTTCTGGAGATTCTTGCTCATTTATCAGGGTAAGTATTGCTATCATCTGAAATATTTATCTGTTGTTTATTCCATGTTAATTTTGAGTTTCTGATAATTCTTTTCTCTTCTTCAGCAGAAATTAAAATCTAACAACCAACAATGAGCTAGCAAGACGCCTGACATTTTGGTGAAATTGATTCTATACTCTGACCAGATTAATACAATTTATTATAAATCTTGAAAAATTCCATAAACATTGAAATACGAGTATATGTAAATTAGTTTAGTTTTTTATAGGGAGATTTCATTACGGTTTCTTGGCATGACGTTGGAACTTCAAACCACTGAAACAGATCTTTCAAGACTCAGGAAATTCTTTGCTGCTCACCCAGAAGTTACCGTACTGTCAATTCTTATTGCAGTATATCTGTTTGTAGCCAATTATTTAGCCTGGCCCGCCACGTTTGGAACAAATTTCTTAAATGTGTCTGGTGGAAGTGATCCCTATTATAATTACAGGGTCATCACATATTTCCTGCAGACAAAGCATTATCTGCTGTTTGATCCAGCGATTAATTATCCAGTTGGTACAACAGATCCAAGGAACCCATTCTTTGAGATATTCGTGGTTTTCATCGCCACACTTGCCAGTCCCTTTTATAATGTTAATTCAGCTGCCACGTTCACTTTCCTTGAATTCGATGCATTATTTGGCGCTTTATTGATTATACCTGTATATCTTATCTCTAAGGAGATATTTGGGATAAAGGCAGGTATCCTGGCTGCTGTCCTGTATACGCTGATGCCGAGCAATCTTTCAGCTGGCATACTTTCCGACGGGAGGATGCACACTCCAGAACTCTTGTTTGCCTTCTTTACCATATATTTTGTAATAAAATCCGTAACCGCGAGCAAGAAGTCCAGGATAGCAAAGGATCTTAATCCATTTGCATACAAGACAAGATTATCGGAAATAAGGTCATATTTCAACGAAAACAGGTTATCGACAATTTATGCTCTGCTAGGGTCGGCTTCATTAGGTGCGNNCAATAGTCGGCATATATTTCGTTGTGCAGCTAATGATTAATCTTATAACAAAGCGGCCGACCGGGTACATTACTTATCTTTCACTTCTGTTTTTTGCTCTTGCGTTTGTTATGAGTTTCTATTACTATGACAGCATTAATGAGATTTCACCCTGGTATAAGGATGGTCTTTACATTGCGGTTTTTGTAGTATTCCTTGGCATTCTTGTCAATTTCGTCGGGCGCAGGCCNNTTACCCTGCCTTTACTTATAATCATAGGCGGCGGTGTTTTGGTGGGGGCTTATTATGCATTTCCTTCAACCGTGTCAAGTATATTGGCGGGAGAAGGATACTTTATAAAGACAAGGGTATACCAAACAATCGCCGAGGCAGCTGCTCCACCACTGGGTGAATACATATCTGGTTTTGGTGTTGGGCAGTTCCTTCTAGGATTAGCAGGTCTTGTCTATACGATATATCTATTTTTCAAGAAAAAAACAGATACTTACGTTCTCTTCCTAGTATTTTCACTTGTTTCAATATATATGAGCTTTGCCGCAGCCAGGTTTAACATAACCGCCGCGCCGGCTTACGCGGCAATGGGCGGAGCAATACTCGCGTATTTTGCAGCGCTCATTAAAACTGCAGAGATAAGACGCAGAACACCAATGGAGGCGGCTGNNAAAGTCAGTTAAGGGAAACCTTTCTCCTGCTAGGGCTGGTTTGATTGCCTTTGTTGTCATGCTTATTGTTCTGCCCTCTGGTTTTGGAATGTTCAACGCTGCTGTTCCTCAAAACAATGCTCCAGTGATAAATCAGGAGATTTACAATTCACTCCCATCTTTCATTCAACCTCTAGTTAACTATTCTTCTTCAAACGACCAGTTTGTTGGAACCTATGGTTTTGGAATCACAAACAGCTCGACTCCGCTCAATCAGGCATTGACATGGCTGGCCACACAGAACACGAACGTCCCTCTTATTGACAGACCGGCTTTTGTTTCCTGGTGGGATTACGGCTTTCAGGAGCTGATAGTTGGGCAGCATCCCACCGTAGTGGATGATTTCCAGCAGGGCTTCCAGGCTACTGGGCAAATGCTTTTGGCGCAGAACCAGTCTCAAATAGTCTCTCTTTTCATTGCAAGGGTTCTAGAGGGTTCTTATGACAACAACAGCAATTCACTACCTTTGAATGTGTATAACACCATGGTAAGCTACCTTGGTTCAAGCGAGGCCTCTTTCCTTTATGGCGACATAAAAAACCCTGGAGCTTACATAAATATCGTCTTAAATAACCCTTCAGTATACGGGAAGTTTATTTCCGGTCTAACAAGCGCAAACGCAATGTTTGCGGTCTTCAGCGGTTCCCTCTCTTCTAAATATTCCCTAACAACACTCAACAATTTATATTCTTCACTTATAGACGAAACTGGATATAATATACAGTATGTCACTATCGACCACAATCTTTTCCCTATATCTGGTACAAATCCCGGTATCTTTTACGCACCTGAATATCTCACAGATAAGCTCTCTTATTCGTACCAGGGCGAAATTGTTCCGTATCCATACTACCAGATTTACGCAATCACATCCAACGCAACATACCAGTTGAATCAAACACCGACGACTGCTGTGGTCACAGGTTATAACATAGCATATTGCCCAGATTTCTATAATTCAACCATTTACAGATTTACAGTGGGATATCCACCTTCTGTGGTTGGGTCCTCACAGGGGATACCAGGACTTACTGTTAACCAGACAACAGCTCCTATAATGCCTGCTTGGAATATGAGTAACTTTGAGATAGTTTATGCAAATGTGCCATGGAATCCTTATACTAATTACCAGAATCACACCAATGCATTCAAACTCATACCGATACAAACAGCCTACCAGTACGAGCAGGAACATTACGGTACTTCAATACTTCTTCCTACACTTGGGAGCATTCAGGGGGCCTATGATCCAATAGTTGCCTATTATCCTGGGGCTATTATAAGTGGTAGAGTGACGACACCAAGTGGTCAACCTGTCCCCGGAGCACATGTTACTCTATTCGATCAATACGGAATTCCTCACGATGTCACAATAACAAACTCCAATGGTTATTACTGCTTAATAGGGGTTCCGGGAAACGATTCCATATATGTGACAGAAGGACAGTTAAACCGTCAGTACCTAATTGGAGCTTCTGATCTAAACAACACCAACATAACAGTCACCCAGGCCCAGGCGGAAAGATTAGTTTCTGCAAACTCGGTTGGCGGAATTTCCGGTTATAAGATAACTGAAAACTTTATTGCAAAATCAGGCAATCTCACCGGCAACATAGAATTCGCTCTCAAATATACAGCCAATGATACAAAAACAGTTTCTGCAGGGAATGGCACTCTCAAGTTCACCACCCCAGAATCCGGTGCTCAGTATTCTGTGAGCGTTATAAATGGTAATTATTCCTTGAACTATGCCGTTCCAGGCAAATATAATGTGAGTTTTCTCTCGGATGGTAAATGTTATGAGAATTTTACATCTGTTTCAGTGAATTCTGGTTCAAACTCAAATAATAATCTCCAAATCAGAATGGATAGATTCCAACTATCAGTTTTTTCAGGAAGTTACCCACTCAACGAAGCGGAAGTATTTGCGATCTCGCCTCAATTCAATACCACTGCGTTCACAAATTCAACAGGTATTTCTAATCTTTTTGTCCCTCCCGGGAATTATACCATTTATACCAAGGGCCAGGGATTTATTTCTAACAGGCATTACATTAACTTCGCAAGTTGGGGCCTAAATGCGTCCTTTACCGTTAGTCCTGTTCTCTCTTCTGATGTTTCCGGTAAAGTTCTGAATTCTAACCCGTCCACAATTTATTTCTATAGAAGCGGTCAGATCTCGGATTCCTGGAATGCAACAGTTAGAAATGGTAAATTTTCAATCGACCTTCCAGATGGTTATTACACAGTCTATGCTTCAAAGGGGAACAATGTATTTGCTTCATCCTATTTTATCACAAATAATACAACCATAAATATCTCACTTCAGCCTGCATATAATCTCAATCTATCGGCATATTCGAGATCAACAGCTAATGGAACAGGTTTCTTTGAAGTCGTTTCTGATAATGCACTGCTCATTTCCCCGACTTCTAAATCATACAATTTCACCTTCACCATACCGGGGAATGTTTACTCAATGGCAGCCGAATTCAAGTCAAACGGCATCATAACAGGTTCGATTATGCAGATGCAGATATTGGGAAACTATCAGCTTCAACTGCCTCTTAACTATAAAACAAATGTAAGCATTGGTACCTTGGATAATCAGTTTAAGAAATTTTTCCCTGATACCGGGGTGGTCATAGAATATCAAAATGCCCTGCCAATATTTGCCGCGCCGGTGACTTCATCCGGAACATCTTTTGTAATCCACCCAATATCTGCAAGAAGTACATATCAACTTGACCTTATTTCGCCCGGATTTGAGAAGGCAGTTTCGACTCTTTCTGGTAACTCTACGTCAGTTGGTATGGTTATGACACCTAATAAATCAACATTAAACCTTTACTTAAGAACTTCAGTGGCAAGCAATTCCTTGATCACAGCAACTCTTAACGGAGTAGATTCCTATGTGGTTTCTGTTACAAACGGGACCGGATCCTGTCCAGTTTTCCCTGGTGTATATTCACTTTCCCTTTTCTCCAGCAGTGCAGCAGTAAATGCAGTAAATAAGATCATAACAGTACCTGTGAGTACAACTTCTTACTTTAATTCTGCTTATACAACAAAATTTTCTATAATATCCTCGACTGGAACATCAGTTATCTTCAATCAGGATGGAATACGCGTCAACCAAACAGCATTATCTTCAGGTCAGTACACAGTGTATGTTCTGAATGGAACGGAGGCGAATATTTCCGAAGTATATATAACATCGAATACCACCGTTTATCCCGTCTACCAGCCCAGTTTATCTGTTACATTAAATAATTCACTTGGTACCCCCGGAGGGCTATATTTCATATCTTCCAAATCAGGTCTAATATCTACATCAAATAATTATGTTATTTTGCCAGTTGGAACGTATGGTATTAAATATATCAGGAATTATACCTTAAATCAGGTTAGATACACGGAATCTGGATCTGGCCTGTTTGTACTGAATAAAGCAGGCAATGTTGTTGTTCCTGTCACAGAAAAAGTGGTTTCTGTCAACGTAAATGGTACGACTATTTATAATGGGGCACCTTTGCCTTACAGCCGCGTTTTCGCTTATAATTCAACTGGTTCAATAGTTAATAGCACAGTGAGCAATGCATACGGTAAATATTCAATGAACCTGCCAAGCAGCAACTACACACTATATGCCACCCTGAATTCGAGTCATCTTGCCGGATTTGATTATCTACGTATTAATTCAAATTATCTTTCGTTTTCAAATAATATATACTTAACAAATTCATATCTGACTAAAATATACGTTTCTAGATTAAATTTCCCGGTCACTTCAAATGTCACAATTTCATTTAATTCTTCTGTTATATTATATAATACAACCTATCCGGGGATATATCTCCCGACCGGTATCTACACATTCAGTGCACTGGAAAATATAACACAGACTAATTACACAGGCGCTTCTCTAAACGTATCTTGGAGCACTTCAACAACAGAATTAGTTAATTCCCACAATACATACATTACCCTCTCACTTTCAAGGGTTGACATTTACAGATTTAGCTCTGGTATGGTTTCAAACGTTACCTCTGCCAACGAAAGTCAAAATGTGTCAAACATTGAATTTTATATTGTAAACAATGGAAATACAGCTGTTAATATGACATTTTCTTCGGGTTCTGCAAATACGACCGTATCTGTAAACAGGACTAAGGTCTATGTTGAGCCTGGCCAGAAAGTATTGCTAAGCGCAAATGTTGTTCTCCCTAACAATCTACCCGCAGGCAGGAACAGGATAATTCTTAATGCAACCTATGGTTCATCTGTGTATAAAGTCAGCCTGTTTGTCAATATTGTTAACCATCCGGGATTCAGGGTTTACCTTGTACCTTCACTTGACTCAGTTTATGGTTCCAGGATCAGTATTCCAATCAGGATACAGAATACTGGAAACACAAATCTATCAATCAGAGCGGTTCTTGACTCAGCTAATCTCTCTTCAGAATACTCCTGGAACTCAAGTTTGAGTTCGTCTAATATTAAGGTGCAATATTTCAGCACAGTGTCAATATTCCTGAGCATTTCGCAGATCAATACATCCTTCTTTACTGGAACCGCAAACCTCATGTTTTCATCCCACGATCTAAAGAGCCAAGCGCTTAACGTAACTATTAATTTCCCCAGCTCAGTAAGCCTTAGATTGCAGACGACCGGTACCAGAATTACAACATTTACCGGAGATCCCACACTTACTTTAATTACCGGGATTATTATCATAGCAGCATCAGTCGTAATAGGATTAATTGCTGCTTCAGCCAGGGGAAGGAGGAAGAGATGAAGAGAATACTTTTTTTAGTTGCAGTCGCAGCAATAATGCTGATGCCGGCAATATCTGTGGCTGGCTCAGGGGGCGGTTCAGTCTATCCTTCTATTTTTTCATCCACAGTTGAATACCATACGGTTTACACCGGCGAAAGCTTTTCACTTTACGTAAATTCAACTTACGGTTTCGATAACTATTCGGCTCTTTTATTGTTCTCTGGCAATAACTTAACGGGTATATCACCCGGGACGAGTTTAAACATTACAAAAGATTCGTCACCATATATGCAGTTTAACATAACTGCACCATCATGCGCCGAGGATCTTAATGTTCTCCTCGAGACATCGGCAGAAGCCGGAAGTAATATTGTTACATATTCAACAACCTTCACAATTCACGTAGTGGAGCCAATAAATATGTCTGCCACTATTTCCAATCCCACACAATTCACATTGCACAATGTGACTGTGACTTTTGCCATAAACGGTGTTAATGTCTCCACTCAAGTTATTTCCAGTCTGTCTCCGTACGCATCAACTGTTGTGAATACTAAAACTCCTGATCGGTATCTGTTATCAAACGGGGATAACGCATTAAACGTATATGTGAGCACTCCTGTAGTTACTATAAAAGGTGCAACCTCAACATTCTATTATGGAACTCCACCTAACTATACCTGGATATATTATGTTGCCGCAGTAGTCATTGCCTTCATGCTTTTCCTGGTCTTTGGAGCTTCCAGACGCGTTCCGCAGATTAGAAGGCCAAAATGGAGAAAGAAACCGTAATTCAGGCAGTCTTGATTAGTGCTCTTCTAAGTGTTGTAAATTCAATCTCATAAAGATCCCGTCTTCTATGCCCGGCGTAAACAGGGTAAGAAACCATNNGACAGTGCATTATCATGCATTTTATGAGGCTGGCTTGTATTTGATTCATCAATCATTTCAACTGCCAATCCATTCTTTTTAAGTTCAATTATAATCTGATCCCTGTTGGGTATGTCACCATCGCCTACTCTAACCAGGAAAGATCTATATGAATAACCGTTGGCTGCTTTTTCAACGTTTCTGATAAGTGATTCCTTATCTGCACATTCAAAAGCTTCAACCAGGATGCCGTCGGCCATAACTGCAAAACCAGGCTTTGGTCCCGGATCTATCCCAATGACCACCCCGTTAAACCGGTCTTTTCCAATCAGGAATGATATACCTTTCCGCACAGCAGAAAGGGGATCTGAGCATCTTAACTGCTCGCCTGATATTGATTGATCATCGTTAGAACTGATTATAACTGCTACGTCTTTAGGAATTTCCATCGATTCGGTAATAGATACAAAAGGAAGATCCCAGTTCTTGAGGATTTTTAATATTTCATGGTAAAATCTGAAGTCGCGGGTATAGATACCTAACCTTCGCATTCGCAGCTTAAATTGACTGATAGTATATAGTCTTGTGGCTCCGATAAGAACAAAATTTCAAATGAAAATCTTTGTGAAGGAATTAACTTTCAGTCATCCTTCTTTGAAGATTCTTTCAGAATCCGGTTGACAAGTTCAATAAATTCCTTCTCCTTTCCCTTTGGTATTATACCTCCCGCTGCAACATCATGGCCGCCACCAGAACCGCCTACCTCTTCGCAGGCTGCCCTGAGTACAGTTGCGAGATTCAGTCCATTATCAACCATCCTTATTGTGCCTCTTGCTGACAATTTTGTTTTATCATCGCTTACGTTAAAGCCAACAATAGGCTTGCTCTGATCAGCAACATACAGCATTAATAGATCACTTATTTTCCCAGCCATTTCAGATTCAGGCGCATAAAAGAACTGAACATGCGAAAGGCTTACGATTTCAGATATTGATCTATACACGTAATCTATCAGCCTGGTTTTATACGTCTTCCATCCATTTATCACTTCTTCCCTCAGGTTCTGGTCACCAAGGAAGAACTGTACGGCAACTGAATTTTTTCCCACCCTCGCATTTCCGTCTATTATGCTGCTTACCTCTTTTGAATTGTAATCTAAACCATTGAATCTCATCATATCAGATTCGACATATTTTATAGCTTCTATTCCACATCCCTGTAACAGTAATCTGGCTGTAAGTTTCTTTTCAAGTGATCTAATCTGATCTTCTGTGAGTTTCTCCGGGCTTGTATCATGCGGTATTTTGAGTCCAGTCAGGAGCTTTTTGGCCTCATCCGGTTTTCCGGTAAGGCCATTGAAGAATGGATCTGTGGAATATACGATTGCATCCAGAACAGTTGTACCTTCCAGACTTATATTGCGCTCGTTTAGATAGAGAGAGGAATATTCATCGAGGATCAATTTATTCAGGCCCGAGATACCTCCAAGATCCTGTTTATCAGCAATCATTCCAGCTACGAAGAAAGGTATCAAATCACTATTAGATTCAGATACCGCAAGGGAGAACACCATCGCCATGGTAGATCCACATGCTCCTCTTGTACCGTCAATTCCAAAATCACGTGCATTAATGTTCAGGGCACGCGCAGGTGATGGTTTGTAAAAATGATGATCGAGAACAATGATTTTCTCAAATTCAGGTGTATATCCTACCTGATCAGACCCGGCATCCACTACGATTGTTAGATAATCGGGATATTCCAGAATCATTTTTCTAAAATCTTCCCCAAGAAGGCTCTTTATGTAACTTAGATGAATCTTTTTGCCCATCCTCAGAAGGGTTTTGACCAGTATTATCGCAGAGCTGGTTCCGTCACCATCGTAGTGTGCAATGATCCTGATATAATCCTCAGTCTCAACAAGCTTTACTGCGTCTTCAAGCTTATTATGAAATTCTGTACCGATAATTCTCTTAACCGAACTCATAGAACCTTGTCAAGGTTCCATCTTTCTGGAAGAATGCTGTTTGATTTGTAATATTTAACAAGTCTGAGAATTTTGGCCATTATCAGTGATGCCCCCCTCTCATTGCTCTTATCACGTGGATTTAACTGAATATGTGCAGATGCTCTCTTGTATTTTTTAATCAGGCTGTTCAGGTCGTCCGGTATTTCAGTTGATTCGCCTTTTTCCTTCAAAATTTTCCCAATCTTTTTCCCAAGTATAACTTTCGTGGATGGAACCGCGAATTGATCTCTTAGTTTTATGCCTATTTCCGAGGACGTAGATCCGGATCTTTTAGACTGAACAATTACGTCAGTTATCTCTTCTTCCGACATTTTTACCCATGAGGGTTTTTCCGTATACTTATTTCTGTGTGAACCTGCTTTTCCTTTCTTTCTAGTATGCATTCGCGCCATTTTATATAACCTTAATCAAATCCACGAATGTGAAACGTATTAATGTAATTTATGTTGTATGATAACCACATAATAAAGAAATTGGCAAACCTCCTGATTATACAAATAATTATACCAGACCGATCCAGCTTTCATAAGAACACACAATTTCCGAGATTACAGTCCAGACGGCAAGTTCTTCATTAAATATTGAGATCCTTTCGATATCAGCCGGAATGTCTGATCTGTAGTCCCCTTCTGCAAAGCCTCCTATAATAATCGTATAATTTTCATCGTTTTCAAAGAGGTTCCTTACACCTGAATACCTACCTCTCGGCGTTAATAGGATAATCTTTCCTGAGGAATACTTGGCTATGCATTGATTTAGATCCGATTTCCAAATTTTTAACAATGAATCGTCATTTAGCTTTTTGTCTGTATTTTCAAACAGATTCTCAATTAAACCGATAAAACGGTTGTAAGATCTTGGAATCCTGGTCTCCCAATTTACCCCGATAACAAAATTCTCCCGGGTATGAATATAAAGTCTCATCCCGTTTGATCTATTAAGGATACTCTCTAATGCAACTAGCAGTGCCATATGTATTATCTCAGGCCGCCCCCGCCGTTTTGATTCCCCTGGATAGTGTTTGTCTATAGCAGTGTGCATGTAGTTCGAGTCCAATAAGATCTTTGAGATATCCTTTGATCGTCGTCGAGCATAACTTATACTGTCAGGCTCGTTATAGAGGTCTTCCGGTACAAACTCAATCTCAGCATCAGCGATTATAATAGTCAGCACTAATCCAAATTAATAAGTGTTTTATTTCTGTTTCTAATAAAACATTCAATCACAAGAGATGGTGATCGTCAAAATAGCCATAAAATAAATATTCCATAACGCTTGCATATTGTGGATTCATGTCTGGATTTAAGTCAGATTTTCTGTCTGGAAAAAATATTTTAATAACTGGCGGTGGCACTGGCCTTGGTAGGGAGATGGCAATTACTTTTTCAAAGCTCGGTGGAAGGGTGTCTATTCTAAGTCGAAAGAGAGAAGTACTGGAGCAAACAAGCAGGGACATCAGGAAGATGGGTTATGAAGTGGAATATGAGCAGTGTGACGTGCGTTATCCAGATCAGATCGCGAAGGCAGTTGAGAATATCGAGACGAGAACCGGTCCCATTAACTCGCTTGTTAACAATGCAGCAGGAAATTTCATAAGCAGAACGGAGGATTTATCCAACAAGGCATTTGATACAGTTATTGCTATAGTATTGCAGGGAACGGTCTATTTCTCAATGGAAATGGGTAAAAAGTGGATTAAAAACAACAGCGGAGGCGTGATACTAAACATTGTAACAACCTATTCCTGGACGGGTTCAGCATACGTGGTACCATCAGCAGTTTCAAAAGCTGGGGTTCTTGCGCTTACAAGATCTCTGGCAGTAGAATGGGGGCCCAGAGGCATAAGAAGCGTTGCTATAGCACCCGGCCCATTTAAAACAAAGGGTGCATGGAACAACCTTGTGCCAACGGGTGAAATCCAGGAAAAAATGGTTTCAAGAAATCCGATGCGCCGTTTAGGTACCACAGAAGAAATATCAGAACTGTCTGCATTTCTCATATCAGATAATGCATCATACATAAACGGGGAGGTTGTGACAATAGATGGCGGGGAATGGCTTGAGGGTGCAGGAGAATTTAACGCACTATCTGCTATGCCTGATGAGTTCTGGGAAGGGTTGAAGAGCATGAGATCAAAGAGATAGCTCTGAGATCAGTGCTCCAGTACTTTTTTTGAATTTCTCAATCAAATAAAAGAGATATGCTTTGACGGAAAATAGAATCGAAATGTAAATGTATTTTCTATCAACTGCCTGGGTTAGTCTGCCTATTCATTGCTTTAATTGATGATTCGTGAACCCTGAATCCATTCTTCAGCATGAGGATATCAGAAACACAAAGGATTGCTATAATTAAACCAGAGTTAGAGTCGGTGCTGAAAGGACCAAAGATACCTAACCCTTGGTAGATCACCCAGCTGAACATGGCAAAGAAAAAGGTGGAAATTGGGCCTATCCTGTCTGAGAATACCCAGCTTAAAGTTATAAAAATCAAGATCACAGAAAAAATTAGGTTGAATAAGAATGATCTCTTATATATGAAAGTCTGAACAACAACAGCGAAATTTAAAAAGTTATCAGGTGATGGATACACCTGCAGCGGAATCTGATGCCAGAAATTGTTCAATGGCAATACCTGCTCTATAAAAGATATTATAAAGACCATAACCATAGAAAATTTGATAATTTTATGTGCGCTATATTCAGACCTGTAAAGAAGAATTATCAGCAATATGGAAGCGATTGCATAGAAAAGAACTGAACCTGGAAGTCCTGTGAGAAATGTTGATCCAACGGAGAGAACACCCCCTAAACCCTCGCCAAAGAACCAAATTCCAATAGACCAGATAATTGCAATTGCCTGAACCGCAACAAACAACCTTCCATTCTTGACTGCGAGTGTCAAAGTACCGACATACAACTGGACCATCGCCGCTGCCAGATCAATCATCGGCGGGTTTGTTTCCCAGAATTTGATTGCGAATTTTGCAAAAAATGCGGGTACTGCTCCCATTTGTAAAATCGGGTAAAGTGTGTATTGAGCAAAGAGGTTGTTCATTTCAGGCTGGACCTGAAGAATGGCGTCAACTATCCAGAGAATACCGAACGAAAGACGGATAAATTTTTGTGGCCTGCTCTCTATAACTTTCTTATATTTCCTGAAAAGAAATAAAGAAGCAGTTATAACCGGAAGCGAGGCAATGACAGTCTCCACATAAAAAGGATAAAAATCATCTAGATGTATTACTGGAATGGAAAGGTAGAATCTAAATTCAAAGTAAAATATAATAGCAAGACCTAAAAATGAAAGACTCAGTATGGCAAAAGCACTGAATTTTTGGAACTTTTCCATGTCATTCATCTAATCAGAACTTATCGAAGAGATCGTATTTAATGATTTTAATTGATCGTGATCTCTCATACAAAAATGGACCTGGTTAATAAAAGAGCAAAAGGAGAAATTGCGCTCTTCGGAGAAATATGCGTCTCAAAACGCAGTTTTTTTTTTGCATTTAACTGCTTACTGATGATATACATTCAGCATATTTTTTGACTTTCATTCTAACAAAAGATTATTGTGAGTGTCCGAGATTCAGGCAATTATGGTGTTTATCTTAAAATTGTATGAACAAAATTCGATCAGCCTGTACACACTGGAAATTGCGTCCCGCTTTTTTTAGGGGGAACATAAGATTAAGGCAAACAAATTTCTTTCCGTCTTCCTGCCCCTCACCTTTGCAGCAAAATATCTGAAGAAGGAAAGAAAATACATTGTTGTGGTATCCGCTATCGGGGCAATTTCTGCGATATTCAGGTTACTTGTCCCAATATTTTTTGGAGATGCGGTGACAGCTGTCCAAAACTTATCACTTGCAAAAGTTGAATATTTTTCTCTTCTGATAATAGGCGTTTCAGCAATCAGTGCTGTGGCACAGTTTGTCATCAACTATGGTTCGATGTTTCTTTCGCAACGATATGCGTATTCTTTAAGAAAGGAGATGTTTCATCATCTTTTAAGCAAGAAATTTCCATTCTTTGAAAATGAAACGTCAGGTAATTTACTCTCAAGATCCACAATGGATATAGAAGCGACCAGGAATTTTGTGATGGCCCTTCTGTCTCAGCTTATTCCTACAATATTCCTGATTGGTATAGCTTTTTACTTTCTAGTCACTTTAAATATCATTTATTCTCTTATATTTCTTGCAGTTGTTCCTGCCCTCATATACCTTGGTATAACATTTCAAAGAAAACAGAGGGGGCACTGGANNGAAAGGCTTCAGGAAAACATAACAGGTCAACGTGTTGTCAGGGGATTTCTGGGCGAGGATAGGGAGATTAAAAAATTCACATCCACAACCGATGCATATTTTTCGGAATACAACGTTGTGGCCAGATTAAGGGGAAAATATAACAATTTAATGCCACTGTTGATCAGTGCCGCTGCCACTGGTGTTATCCTATATGGAGGCTACACCTCTCTTATAACAGCAGCATCAGTNNGGTCCACTGGTTGCTGCGGTAAATATTTTCAATACGATGACTTTTCCTGTAAGTAATCTGGGAAGATTAATTGTCTTTTCTGAAAACGCAAGAGCTGGCGTGGAGAGAATAAACACAGTCATAGATAATGAAAATGAGGAAAAGCTTGATGAGAATCTAGACAATCCGGTCAATCCTCCCGCTGTAATTCAGGGACTAAAATTTTCGNNTTTTCGAGGGGGGCAAACGTAATTCTCAATGATATAAGCCTGACCATTGGCAGAGGAGAATTTGTTGCCATCACGGGTGGAACTGGAGCTGGGAAGAGTACACTGATCAATATGCTGCCAAGATTCTATACCCCAGAATCCGGTAACATTACATACGACGGCGTAAAGATAGATGAATTCACACTTCCGGAAATCAGGGAAAGGATAGGCATTGTTCCTCAGGAAATCAACCTTCTCTCTGGATCTATCAGGGAAAATATATGTTTTGCAAATGGAAAATTCTCTGAGGAAGAGATGATTGAAGCTGCAGGGATAGCCCACATTGACGATTTCATTGATAGCCTGCCCGATAAGTATGACACAATTGTTGGTGAGAGGGGAATCACACTATCAGGAGGCCAAAAGCAACGGATTGCGATAGCTCGTGCAGTAATTACCAAGCCGGATCTCCTAATCTTTGATGACGCAACATCAAGTGTTGATGCTGAAACAGAACTGGCCATATTTAAGAGTATAAGGGATAAACTGAGAAACACATCTGTGATTATTATTTCATTGAGGGACACAGGATTGATGTTTGCAGACCGCGTATTCGTTGTAGAAAATGGTAAAATTACGGAGAGCAAGGACATAAAGCAGCAGTTTGATAACGGGTTTTTCCAGGATAGTCCGGTTGGAGGTGGTAACGCTGCCAAAGACCTATGAGGATGTCGAGGAAGAGATCATAAAAAGAGGAAAGGGATTCGCCTCATTCAAGAGGATGATAGGCGAGATGATCCGCCAGCGCAGGCAATCCAGAAGTCTCGCTGCATCAATTATAATAACTGCCGTTACCGGTACTATTTATCCATTAACCCTGGGATTAGCGGTAGATGCCATTATAGACAAAAATACGTTACTTTTAGTAGCATACGCCCTGCTATTCTTTACTGTATACGTAATACAGTTTTTCTCAAACAGGGTCAGGACGATAACATCCACATATCTTTCCCAGCATACTATCAAAAATTTGAGGGACAAGGCTTTCCAATCACTTCAGAAGGTACCTGTATCCTTCTACAGCAAGGTTAAGACAGGTTATCTTATCAGCAGGATCAGCAACGATGGTGAATCCCTGAGTGAATTCCTGACTTTCCAGGTTCCCTCATTGATATCAGGTATTACCACAGTTATAGTTTCCGCCTCAATAATGCTCTATCTAGCTCCTACACTGGCATTGTATTCCTTTATCGTAATACCTATTCTTATTGGATTCACATTTTCAATTCAGCCGCGTGTAAAGAGAAATTATCTCAGAACAAGGAGAACAATTGCTGCAATAACCGGAAATCTTGCTGAAAACATAAATGCAATAAGGGCGATTAAGAGCTTTAATGTTGGAAACAGGGTTGAAAATAATTTTGACGCACTGAACACCGATAATTATAGGGCAAACATGAAGGCCAATTTACTTGCATCAACATATGGCGCAATAGTAAGAGTAATCGAGGCTGCAGGTATTGCTATCGTTCTTATAGAGGGCGGGATTCAGACACTAGCTGGAATTATACCGGTTGGAATAATGGTCGCGTTCGTTGTTTATGTTCAGGAATTTTTTGATCCTGTAGTTCAACTTTCACAGACATACAACTCCTACCAGTCTGCAATGGTAGGCCTGACGAGAATATACGGAATCATAGACAGTGCAAAGGAGAAAGAGGATCCAAAAGCAAAGGAAATTGACACGTTCAGGGACGAGTTACAGTTCAGAGATATCACATTTTCTTATGGTTCCGGCAATGCGCTTGAATCCGTCTCATTCACGATAAGGAAGGGGCAGAAGGTTGCAATCGTCGGTCACACAGGCGCCGGTAAAACAACAATATCAAATTTGCTGCTTAAATTCTATCATCCAACAAGGGGAAACATAATCATCGACGGTACGGATCTAGAAGATATCAATACAAAATCATACAGGAAACTCATAGCACCTGTATTGCAGGATCCGTTCATGTTCCGTGGTACTGTAATGGAAAACATACTCTTTGCGAATCCGGGCATCAGCGAAGAGGAGGTCCAGAAGGATATCCTGGAATTTGGTCTTGATTCAATATTCTCGCGTATGCCAAATGGTATAAAGACAGAGATTGGTGAGATGGGTCGAAATCTGTCTGAGGGACAGAGACAGGCGATTTCAATTCTGAGAGCATTCATTCTCAGGCCCCAGGTACTTTTACTGGATGAACCAACCTCCCAGATTGATCCAGAATCCGAAAAGGTCATCATAGGCGCCTTGCAGAAATTCCTCGAGGGGAGAACTCTTATCCTCATAACACACCGCTTTTCGCTTATCAGACTTGTTGATGATGTAATAGTTCTTGATCACGGTCACCTGATAGAAGAGGGCACGGTTGATTCCCTGCTGCATAAGGACGGAAAATTCGCAAATCTCTACAGATATCAGAGAATAGATGATGAAGTCCTGTGATTTATCTTACGCTCGGTGAGGTAATAAGGGTACCCTCTGAAAGTGGGTTAAAATAATTCTTGACTTGTAAATCCATTCTGCATTCTTGTGCAAAACTCACCGCCCTGGGATGTACTATCTTGTAGCTGGTAGGTACCTCATTCAGGACTTTTTCATGTGATATTATTTTATACAGGACATTGCCGTCCCTGAAAGTTTTTGGATCATGTTGATAGATTCCATCAACGTCCTTGTAAAGAATCACCTTCGAAGAACCCGAGGCTGCAGCTATCGCAACCGCGCTATAATCGGAGCTGTTCCTTCCAAATGTGCGTATATTGCCGAACCTGTCCCTTGCAAAGAAACCTGTTGTCAGGATCAGGTCATTGGCACGGAAAAGATCGCTCAACCTTGACCTAATTGCAGTTATGGAGGAGGGAACGTCTGCTATAACGTCATTTCCGGTATATGTTGCGATAAGGCCTAATTCATCAGATGAAATGTATGTCGATCGGAAACCAGACTCCTTCAGAAACAGGCTGCAGGTGGCGGCCGAAAGTCGTTCGCCAATAGACAGGTAACTGTCAACACTGTCAAGGTTCACATAATTGCTGTCTGAATCTGAATTAACGAAATCCATAATTGAATGCTCCAACATTCTTGCATCTTGTTCCGGTATATTTTTTTCAAGAGAACCTTCAAGCAAGCGTATGTGCTGTTTTAAACAGTAATCAGCATATTCCCGCCTTTTCCCTGCCCCAGTCGATGAGAGGTAAAGACCGTCAGTTACTCCGGTGAAAGCGCTAAGGATGAATACATTTTTGGCATTCCCAGAATAAATATTTGTGAGATTTCTTATCGATTTTATCCCGGTCAGGCATGAACCGCCTATCTTTGAAAAAACAATATTATTATCCAGTTAGACCACTCCCGATTTCACTGCGAGTTCTGCATTAAGAAGTGTTGATCCGGCAGCCCCTCTGATAAGGTTGTTAACAAGGAGTACAACCATCACTCTTTTTTTGAATTTTCTTATTCTACCCACCGCAATTGACATTCCTCTTTTTCCATCAGATTCAGGTAACATTGAGTCTAATTTGGGTTGCGGGCGATCAGGCTCTTTGANNATTTGAAGACTATTATTGGTTTTTCCGGCAGCGTTGGAAGACCCGCTGGAAGGTTAACACCTCTGAACGATCTATAGATATCCTCAACGGAATCTGGTTCCTCCTCAGTTGTTATTGTGATAGCTTCAACATGGCCATTTTCCACAGGTACCCGATTGCAGGTGGCAGTGACCTCAAACATGTTTCTTTCAGTATAGAATGGCCTGAATATTTTAGAGGTCTCATTTATCATCTTGCTCTCTTCGTTTTCAATAAATGGTATAACGTTTGACAAAATGTCCATAGAAGGTACTCCAGGATATCCGGCGCCACTTACTGCCTGTAATGTTGTGACATCCACAGAATTAATACCATAACCTAAAAGCGGAGCGATCCCAAACGATAGTCCAATAGTACTGCAATTCCCATTTGCTATGATTTTTCCATTTCCTTTATGTTCAGTTAGTAACTTACCATTTATTTCAGGTATGACTATTGGTACGTCTGGTTCCATTCTATTTCCCGAAGCGTTGGTTATTACAACATTCCCGTTTTCCGAAAGTTGCCTTTCAATCAATGCAGCATTCTTTTCAGAGATGGCGCTGAAAACGAGATCAAATTTCTTTGAATTGATCAACGATACATCACTGCGTTCAACAATCAGGTTTTTCACATAAGAAGGGCTGATATTACTGATCGAATACCCTCTTGAAGATTCAGAGGCATAAACCCCGTCAAGCTCAAAAAAAGGATGCGATGCCAGCATTTTAATCAAAGTACGGCCAACAAGACCAGTCGCGCCTATTACCGCAACCCTGTACTTATCCAATCCTCAGTCACCTGCATTTTCCGCTATCTTGATTGCAGATAACAAATCTTCAGATATGTCATTCCAGTCTTCAAGCCCCACAGACAGTCTGTAAAGACCATCATCAAAGCCCGCATTCTTCATTTCCTCAACAGAATACGAACGATGTGACATAGTTGCAGGATGCGAAATCGTCGTATTTGTGCCTCCTAGCGTGTTGGCTGGTATTATAGTTTTGAGAGATGCAAATAATTCTTCCTGTTTCTGGATCTTTTTCCTGAGGCTGAATGAAAGAACTCCACCAAACCCCCTCATCTGCCTTTTAGTTATTTCATAATCGGGGTGGTCATGTAATCCCGGATAGAATACGTAATTTACCAGACCTGAGGCAAGAAGTTCGTCAGATATTTTAAGGGCAGAGGCCTCAGATTGCCTCATCCTAACACTTAAAGTTTTAATTCCTCTGATTGTGAGATATGCGGCAAATGGGTCCAGTGATTCACCCATAGTCTTACGAAACTGATCAATTTCCTCGATCACCCTTGACTGGCCTGCAGCGAACCCTGCGATGACATCATTATGCCCAGAGAGGAACTTTGAGCCACTATGTATTACAACATCAGCGCCTAATTTTATTGGATTAACATTCACTGGAGTAGCAAACGTAGAGTCCACAATTAGAATGCTTTTTTCTTCCATACTTTGTGAGATGCGTTCGATGTCATGCACCCTGAGAGTCGGGTTTGAAATTGATTCAATAAAAACGACGTCATGGCCTTTATAACTCTGAAGTAATGAGTCGGTTCCCGGCTCAGATATCGTGGTCTGTATATTCCATTCAGAAAGAAAGTTCTTCAAAAAATGAAGTGTTCTTGCAAATACATCTGAATGTATTAGAACTCTTTTTCCGGGGCGGAGATATCTTAATAAAACATTTGTAATGGCACCCATTCCAGAAGAAAAAGATGCAGCCTTGTCTGTCCGTTCGAGGGNNCAGCCGTGTCCGTCCGTTCGAGGGAAGCTATCTTATTGTTTAAATATTCTACAGTAGGGTTGTTTTCTCTGGTATATCTATATCTGACACCCTCAGGCAATGCATATGCACTGGTCTGAAATATAGGTGGCATCAGCGGCCGGTTCTGAAAGGAAAAATCATCATGCACCGCCTCAGTTTCGTCTTTCATTCAGGCCACCTCTGCAAACTCTTGTTTCTTTAATTGCGAATTCAATGCCATTTTTCTTCAACACCTTTTCAGCCGATTTCTGTATTCCTGCCACATCGAAATTCATGTCAACCAGGCATAGTACGGATGGGCCTCCCCCGCTGATTGCAACTCCAAGCGCTCCGGACAATAAGAGTTCCCTCTTTAAATCAGGATAGAATGTGTATATTCTCGATCTCGCTGCTTCAACTATGTTGTCACACATACCCTCTGATATCATTTCTGAATCATAATTTATTAAACCGTGGAGAAGGAGTGCGAGATTTCTTGAGTTTTGATATGAATCAAATAGGCTTACACTCTGTGGCAAAATTGAGCGGTTCTGTTTTGTCTTGTTTGTCTCTCTGGATTTTATCAGTATGATAATGAATTTTAGATCCCGGTGTATCTTTAAAGAATGGAATTTCAATGGATTGATTGACTTTACAATTATGAGCCCGCCGAAAAGTGAGGCGAGAACATTGTCAGGATGCTTCGCTCCGGAAACAAACTCCTCTCCCAAAAGGGAATAATTAACTAAATCTTCAGGGGATAACCTGAGGTCATAATAATCATTCAATAGGATTGCGGCAGCAGCGCTTGATGCGCCACTGCTCCCAAGACCCGAGCTCCATGGAATATTCCCCTCTGTTATTAAAGTAACATTATCGCCGATATTATGATCAGAAAGTATTTTTCTTGCGACAACCATAGATGGGGATTCAGTTATTAGTGCGTCGGAACGATCGATAACCCTTATAATCCTCTTTCCAGGCCTATTATCAATGCGAATAGAGGTCGTTTCATGATACGCGTCGAGTGCGATTGATAGTACATCGAAACCAGGCCCAAGGTTGGCTGAAGAGGAGCATGCAGTTGCAAGATTCACGTTCCGGTTGATTAACACTGCATATTTTTCCTTTTATTAATAAGGTATTACCGGAGATAATACCAACATGGTTGACCTGCACCGAAAATTACGGAAATTAAGAAATTTTCAATTCTGGGTAACAGGCAAATATTATACCATAAATATTATTAGTTTTAATCAATTTGACACTTAATGGCAACCACTACAGATAATAAATATAGTTTTTTTTCTGCCATTGATGAAAGGTTGCAAATGCAGGGCATCATATCTTTCAGATCAAAGAATTTTACCTCGGAAATCTCCAGTAAATATAATCTAAATATATTGTGCCAGATATTTCTTGACAATGAAAAGTTTAATCTTCATTATTCCCTGCCTTTGGATCTTGAAAAGACCTCAAGTTTCAGGCTTTTTCTTAAAAACACAAATGCAGTCAGAAAGGATGGATGGTATAGCATTATTCATGAACTTGATGAACCAATCTACTCAGACTGCCTTAATGCGCTGACAAGCATTCAATCTGTAATTATAGATTTAATCCAGATTCAAAGCGGCAGAACAGTAATAACGTTCAGGTTTCATGAAAAATTCGTGCAGGAAGTGTCAAATTTCATTATAAAGATGTCTGGTGAGGCTGAAAGCTTTAATGCTGATTATATAGGAAAATCGCGTGGTCTGATTTATACAATTCTAAATTCCAACAGTAATTTTAATCTGTGTGAGGTGGATGCGTTGTTTGTACCATCCCAGAAGACGATGGAGTTAAATAAGATCTTTGGCAAGTCCTGGCAGCGGGCAGCAAAGTATTATTATGGCCAGGGTTCCGTTGTTTATATTTACCGCACTGATTCTGAGATTCCAGATCAGAAAAACGAGAATATTAAAATAATTTCAGAAGAGGATCATCTCTTTGAGTACACACTAAATGAGGAATATCAGCGGGATTTAATCCACTCGATGCTTGAAAGGAGAATTTACAGCCTTGCGCAGAAACAGGCATTCAACGGGAAATCAGTAATTGTTAGAAGAATTATGTTTGAGGGCTTTGTGAATGATTTCCTTGAATCAGTTAGAGAATCTTACTCCAGGCATCCTGAGCAGGTTACTTATATAACTTCTATTTCAAGATTAAAGAGNNTAGAGAAAGTATTTTAATTATTGAAATGATATGTAAATACATTTTCATGATCAGATTTGGAATAGCTGGCATACCTCTTACCAGCAAGGGAAGGACATTTGTAGAATCAGTTGAAGACGCTCACGGTTTGGGCCTTAATGCGTTAGAAGTTCAGCTTCTGAGAGTAAACGTTCAGGAAAGACCAGCTCTTGACTATTCTGGAATGTTGCCTAAGGATGTTGAGGAATCAATTATCGTAAATATACTTAGGCAGGATGAGGAAGGTAATTATAAGTCAGTTGGAATAGATACAGCTATAGATGAAAACGACATAGTCCAGGAGCTCTTTTGGAACATGGCTAGAAACTACTCCGAAATAAAAGAGGGTGGAGAACTCGCGAGGGAACTGGATGTCGAACTATCTATCCATGCTCCGTATTACATGGATTTACTAGATGCAGGCGAGATGTCAGAGAGATCATATAACCACATCAAGTGGTCACTGATGATTGCCCGGGGAATGATGGCAAAGCGTGTGATCACGCATACGGGCTTTTACCATGGAACCAAAAAGGAAAGTCTTAATAGGGCTATTGAAGTCTTCACAAACATTTCAAAAGAATTCAATCCTTCTTCAGGGTTTCCATATATCGGGGTTGAAACATCAGGCAAGGAAGAGATATTCGGGGCTGTGCCTGAAATAGTTGCACTTGCAAAAAAAGTCCCTTCCATTGAACCGATCCTGAACTTTGCTCATGTTCATTCTCTCGGCGGTGGGAGCCTAATCGAAGTAAAAGATTTTAGCGACGTAATATCGACATTTGAGAAATTCAAGAAAGGGGATCTTTATACAGAATTCTCCGGAGTTGAATATGAAGGGCACAGCGAGGTCAAGCTTACCGCAATTAAACACGGGGACCTGAAGTTTGAGACCTTGAGCGAATATCTCTCTTCTTATCAGGATGATATAACAATAATTTCGAGTTCACCACTTCTTGAACATGATGCACAATACATGAATATCATCCTATTAAGATCAATAGCCAAGAAATTGCAGAAGAAGGAGTCTAAGAAAGAATATGGAGATGTGGAAAAGATGGTTAGATCATATCCGGTGAAGAAAGGTTTTAAGATAGATAATGCGTCATTACTTGCTGTGACTAAGGAGGTAACCAGGTCAGGCACAATTTCAAATGGACACGTTATCGCAAAGATTAATGGGCTTGAGAAAGTCGAGATTTGGCCTGAGGGGAAAAACCTGATGTGCGAAACTGTTACGGACAAGAATGCAAAGAACTATGACGAAGCAATAAAGAAATTCAATGAACTCATTGAAAAGGTCACAGGCTACAACGCAAAGGAAAGAAAGAAGATCGCCAGCAAGGTTGAGAAAAAATAGTTCAAACCGGGATTGAATTTTTGAAATGATTCGGGGTTGCGAGGCTCTTTCTTATCCAACGATTGGCATTGTATTGCTTGGCGGATTAAGTGACCCTGATCGCAGGATACCGGGACATCCGTCGGCTGGTTTTGCCTACACATCAGGAAACTTCGGTATCTATACCAAGACAAGGATCTTTTTTAAAAACGAGCCATCTTCAATTATCATAAATGGAAAGGAGATAGATGTTAATTCAGCAAGGTCACCGCTTAATGTGATAAACAGATACCTGAAAGATACTGGCATTCAAAAGGGAAATCTGTCGATAGTTTCAACTAATACGGGAATAATAAGCGGCAGTTCGGACTCGGGTGCTGCGGCCCTGGCTATCGCCGCAGGGAAAATATTCGGTGTAACCGAGTTACATAAGCTTGAGGCAGATTTCAGGGAGATTTCAGAAAGCATTGGCAGGAGTTTATTTGGTGGTCTCACAGTGACTGGTCTAAAGAATGGAAAATATCTTACTGAAATGGTTGCACCATGGAATTCGTTCGAAGGCTTCAGGATAGTTGCATTTAAGTTCAGTTCCTCCAGAAACCCGTCTGATGTAATCCATTCAAATATAATCCGGAGTCCCCGCTACGTGGATAGGATAGA
>DAQB01000095.1 GCA_002502705.1 Thermoplasmatales archaeon UBA582
CCTGATTACTGCCAGCAACAGCAACACCTCCAACATAGATGGGAGTACTCAGCTTTATCTGATCATTTATCCTCAACTTGGCGGTCTCTTTCATTGCATTAAAAGTGGCCAGTGCATAATTCACTGTCGTTTTTGTATGACCGGTCGCAAATCCCCAGGCATCCTCTATTCCTGACATCCTGAGAATTATCTTTGCAATGTCGCCTACTGCCCTTCCGACTCCCCTTGGCGCAGGTTTTATTGTAACCTCGACGGAACCTGATTTCCCGTGGATCATGAAGGGGACAGTGTGCGGACGGCCACAACCGCATTCCCAGGATCCACAGCCTCTCTTCAGTTCAATGATATTCAACTTTGCATTATTCACTGCCTTCCTGATGGCAGGGGCAGCCTCTTTTGCCTTTCCCATGCCAACGCCAACATAGCCATCCTCATTTCCGACCACGGCTGTGATGGAATAACTCATCCTTCGACCGGAGTCAGTCATTCTCTGAGCCCTCATCATATTCAGGACCTCGTCCTTCAATGTCGGCATGAGAAAATCGACGATCTGGTACTCCTTTAATGGAAGCTTTGTGCTCAGGGCCTCGGATAATGTTTTTATCTCACCGCTGGCAACTCTTTTTCCAAGTTCAGTTCTTGGGATCCATTCATCTGTCATGCTGTACCTTCCAGTTTCTTTTTCATACTTTCAACTTCGCCTTTCTTCATCTTATTCTTAAGATGCTGTCCATTTATCCTGTCATCTGAGGGGTATATAGAATCATCATGCGGCAATTCGCATCCTGCATCAACAAATCCCTTGACTGCAGCAGCAATTCTGCCGCCCTGTATGAGTTTCCCCCTTCCAATGTCAAGAATGGCGGATTCAATTCCTGCCTTCTTCGCCTTCAGCCCGGCCAGGNNGGGTGTTGAGTTTCCTTTTATATCAAGACCTGCCTTCGTAAGAGAAAGATCGTTCAGGGACACAGCAACGTGATCACCTGCGGGATTGAATTCAGTAACCTGCACAATAATGCCCTTCTTACTCACCCTGACAACGAATCTTGGTATTCCTGACTTGACAAGATGGTACCTCCTTCTGTAATCAGTTACGCCTTCTCTTCTTCTTTTAAATATCACCGGGGTTTTCATTTCAGTTACCACCTTCAAGTTTCAGGTACATTCTCAGCTGTGATCTGGATTTAATGCTTCCGCCTTTTACAAGCCTGTAAAAGTGTCTGTACGTTTTGTCATCAATCTTCTTGTTCTCTTTTAATGTACTCAGTTCATCCCTGAGTGCCCTGATCGTTTTGACCCATCTCTCCTTTCTTGGAAGTCTTGCGTTTCTTGTACCACGAACAGAACCTGGGCCGCGCCTCCTGTCCTTTGATCTCTGGATTACCCTCTTCTTGTGTCTTGAGTTGGAGTTTCCCTTTTTTGGCTTCTCCTGAATTACATGCTTCCTTATCAGGACATAGACATCCTGCCTGGTCGCCGCCTCAGTGAGCTGGTCGATACTGGGNNGCCCTGGACTCTCCAATCTTGAGCTTACCAGCAGCTATTCTCTTTACTGTTCCTACTTTCATTGTGATCCCCTGTTCAGTACCTTCACGTTAAGCTCGTCAGCTTTCTGCACTATCAATTCTCTTTTTCTTGCACCAACAGTTGAGCCTATTCTTGCAGCCTCGATTTCCCTGTTGATTTTTAACAGATCGTTAACATTGTGGACCATGACCTCACGGAATCCGGAAGGATGAAGCCCCCTGACTTCCCTTGGTCCACGATAGCCTGCATCCACAACAGGAGGTCTCCAGTCGAGGTGCTCCCTGAGCTTTGAGTGTTTTCCCCTCGGTTTCCTCCAGGAATCGTCAAATTTACCGTACCTGAACCACTCCTGTCTCCTGAATTCAGGCCGTCTCCTTGCCATCCTGTTCTTTCTGGAGAGAAGCTTCTTTGTTTCCGGTTTCAAATTTGGCTTTGGTTCCGGCATTTCAGTTACCTCCTATCAGGTATATTCCATCCTGGAATACTCTCAGGTCAAAACCCTTGATCTTTGTTGCTCTTTCAATGTTGGCAGCGGTTTCGCCCACCTCGTACCTGTCAATTCCGGAAACAAAAACCCTGTCCCCCTTTACTGAAACAGAGCACTTGCCAACAATCTGTGCACTCCTTGGCGATCTCTCACCAAGGAAATTCTCTATTACGACCTTCTGCCCACGAACAGAGACCCTCATTGGGAAGTGTGTGTAGTCAATCTTCATTTCATACTGGAAACCATTTTTGACTCCAGAAAACATTGAATTTATAATGGACTTCCATGTTCCGACGATAGCCCTCGAATAGTTCTTCTGCTTGGATACAGATATACTTACCTTCTTTCCGGTTGCCTTGACGGTAACGTAATTGTTAAGGAATTCTCTTTCAATTTCCCCCTTTGGACCCTTTACGTGTATCGTATTTCCTTTCTGCGAAACCTGAAGACCCTCCGGAACATCGAATTTTTCAATTTCTTTGAATTCAACCATTTTAATCCCCTAGTAAACGTATGCGAGCAGCTTACCGCCAACCCCGCTCTCTCTGGCAGCCTTATGGCTCATAACGCCTTTTGTTGTAGTGAGTATAAGGATACCGAAATCCTGCGCTGGCAGGANNAGGAACCTTGCCTCAAATTTCTCCATATCTGATTTCCTGACCGACAGCCTTGGTTTGACAATTCCGCAATTGTTAATCGTATTTGCAAGTGTTATCTTGAAAAGGCCGCCCCTGGTATCGTCAACGACCTCAAAACTCTTTATGTAATTGTACTCCTGCATAACCTTCAATACACGACCTATAAGCCTTGCCGCAGGTCTTACCTCAACCTCTCTTATACCCATAGTTGATGCGTTCTTTATTGTATTTANNTTTCCCTGAAGCACTGCCTGCATAGCCTTATTCCGTATCTTCTTACCATTCCCCTTCTGCGGCCGCATCTCTTGCAACCGTCCTTTCTTCCAAATTTCTTCTTTGGTTCTAGTTTGACCTGCATTCAATTCACCTTAAACCGTTTTAACCCCGAATTTTTCATCCAGAAACTTTACAGCCTCTTCCTTTGACACTCTAATCGATACCGGCAGTGGTTTTTTCTGTCTTAATCTTCTTGCATTCCTGTAACCGCCTCTTCTCTTGAACACAACCGCAACATCCATTCCGAATATTCCTATGTCTGGATCATACTTCAGACCTTCAAAGTCCGTATAATCTGGGATTCCGAAATATGCGTTTCCCTGCTTATCGAAGGAATATGCAGCTATCTTGAAGTCCTTGGCATAAAATGCCTTTTTAAGAAAAACCTCTGCTTCATCTCTTCGCAATGTTACCTTAGCGCCGATTGTCAGTCCCGGTCTGATATTGAAATCCCTCACGGATTTCTTTGCTGATGTGAGGGCAGGTTTCCTGTCCGTAAGCATCTCAAGGACCTTCACAGCCTTGTTCAGCCTTTCTCCAGTCTGGCCAACCCCTATATTAACGACGACCTTGTCTATAATTATTTCCTGCATCTGGTTCATGATATCACCTCTCCAGTAAGGTCATAAGAGGACCTGGCAGTCCCGATTATGAAAACATAGTCCGAAATTGTCTCAAATCCTTCCTCAAACTCCACCTGGTTTGCGGACGAGGATTTCTTAACCTCAATTTTCTTGACAGTGCCGGTTTCTCCAACATGCGAGCCACCTGTTATGAATGCTCTGCTTCCTGGCTGNNGAGCTTGTAAACCTCGCCTGGCTTTCTATCGGGGAGGCTGACAGTGATCACGTCGCCGGTCCTGACATCCAGATCAGATATCATGTTCTGGCCGTCATGAAAAACGATCTGGACCTTTCCGCCATCGATCGTCTTCTTGTTAGAAACGCGCATCAGCTTGATCGCGAGATACTTTTCATTTTCTTTTTTCAGAACAAGCCTGCTCTTATTATCGTATATGACCCTGAAAGACTCATTTGTGGGAACCAATGTTATAAGATCCATGAAACCTACAGCCGTTCTTCTGTCCTTTATCTTCTTCCCGTCGATAAGGACGAAACCGCTGTTCAGTATCCTGGTTATCTCCCTTTCCTTGTCACCTGCATGAAGATAATCCCTGAGCACGTGCAAAAGTGCAACAGAGCTCTCACGTGAATGCTTGCCGGCTCTTGCGCTTGTACCCCAGAAATATTCTTTCCTGGGAACCTTGACCACCTTTGGAAGCATATGTCTCTTAGTTTTGTTTATCGCCATCAGACTCGACCTCCTCATCTTCTTTCGTTGATTCTTCCTGTCCAGTAATAGAAGGCTGCTCGCCCTCAACTGGTCCCTGAAGCTCAGGTTCTGCAACACTTTCATCAGTGAGTGCCTCCTGTGGCTCTGGAGATGGTATTTCCGGGTTAACAGGTTCCTCAGGCTCCTGTCTGAGATCATCCTCGTTAATGGTGATCTTCTTCAGTGCAGCCAGCTTCCTTATCTTGTCAATTCTCTCGTTTCTCGAAAGATCCAGCCTAGTTATTACAAGCCTGTGTGGTTTTAGAGGAAATTCCTTCTGCTTGTTATCCGCCTTTGTGAGAGTGATTCCGTCAACGGTAACAATATTCTTCATGTGATTGACAGAGATAACCTTACCACCCTCACCCTTCTTTGATCCCGTTTTGATCCGCACAACATCTCCCTTTGTGATCTGGAAGGATCTTATGCCGTATTTCTTTCTTAAGTCCAAACTTAAATCTACCATTACTTTTTCCATATTAATCACACTATTGTTGATGCAATTGACGCTATCCTTGGCCATCTCTCCGCGGCTTCCCTTGCCACTGGCCCCTTGATTTCAGATCCCCTAACTTCACCCTCCGGGGTGACAAGAACAGCAGCATTATCCTCAAATTCAACCATGACTCCATCCATTCTCCTGAATGGTCTCCTCTGCCGAATTACGACGGCATAGACTACCTTGCTCCTCATCTCCGGGGAACCTCTCTTCACACTTGCAATGAACATATCTCCAACACCGGCTGATGGAATCCGGTTTGCTTTCCCGTGATATGCCTTGACCTCTATAAGCCTGACAAGCTTTGCACCGGAGTTATCCGCACATGTCATGACTGCTCCAAGCGGGAGGCCCCTCTGCTGTCTTCCTGCTATACCTTTCATGCCTTCACCTTTTCAACCACCACAAAGCTGACTGTCTTTGCAAGCTTCCTGCACTCCGCAATTTTAACCTTATCCCCTAACTCAAGGTGAATGCAGTCTGGAACATGAGCATGGTATTTGGAGAATCTCCTCTCCTTCCTCTCATATTTTGGAGTGTTTCGCATGAAGCTCCTCTCTATAACTGCTGTTTTGAGCATTGAGGAAGATGTAACCACTCCCTCTATCACCTGACCGCGGACAGGCAGGCTCCCATGAAATGGACAATTTCTGTCAGCGCACACCTCTCCCGGCGATGCTACATCTATTCCAATATTGTTTTTCATTCTCTTTCTCTCCGTTTAAACGCCCTAATTATCTTCTGTGCATTCTTTATCCTGTCAGGGGTTGTGTATGTTATTACCCCTCCGTCAATTATCTCTTCACTTCCATCCAGATTGAACATGAAGGTTGACCCGTTTTTCGGGATACTCAGTCTTCTCCCCTCATTCTCGATTATCATCATATTTTTTGTCTCATCTATAACACGGCCCTTCAAACCTGCGTTATTATGATTTGTTGATTTGATTATAGTGACATCATGGCCAATGTATTCTGATGCAACTGACTTGATTTTCATCAATGAACCTCCGTCTTGAAACCCTGTTCCTCAAGGTATTTTTTAACAGTCTCCCTGTGATCACCCTGGAGTTCAACGGTTTTTCCATCCTTCACTGTACCGCCGGAAGCGACCTTCTTCTTCAGGGATTTTGCTATTTCGTAGATATCCTCTGCCTTCGTGTCTATCCCTTCGATTATAGTGACATTCTTGCCGTATCTTCTCTTATCCACACTTATCTTGATAACATGGGATTCCCTAGTGAAACCCTCCCATGGTTGAAGTTCCTTCGGTATACCGGTGAAGTTCTTATCCTTCATTTTTTGTGATCCTCCAGAGACATTACTGTCCTGACCCTTGCAATCTGCCTTCTTATTGAACGCATCTTTCCCGGACTCACAGGCGCTCCACCCATGGCAACAGAAGCCCTCTCTCTCATTAGAGACTCATTTAGTTTCTTCAGGGTGTCATTAAGTTCTTCCTTACTCATCTCTTTTAGCTTCTTCGCTTTTAGCTCCGTCATCTTCAACCTCCTCCTTTGCCTTCTTTACAGGTTTTTTCCTTTTAACCGGTTTCTTCTCCGCATCGCTTTTCGCAGCTTTCTTAGTGGCCCTTGCTTTCTTGACTTTAACAGGCTTCTTCAAATCCTCCTCCGCCTCTACAACGAGAGGGATTTCCGGGGCTTTTGTCTCGGGCAGTTTCACCTTTATCGGTATGATATCGTCGGGCTGCATTTTCTTTATCTCGATATGATCAGGCAGCNNGTTATATGATCAGGCAGCTTATAGGAAGAATTAAGTATCTTGACGGAAACGCCTATGATACCGAGTTTCAGCTTTGCAGCGGAAAAGCCATAGCCCATGCCTTCCCTTCCGGGTTCGCCTGAATATTTTACGGATCCCGATATGAATTTCTGTGATCTTGCCCTTTCACCTGAAATTTTACCCGCTATTTTGATCAGAACACCTTTTGCGTGGCTGTCTACTGTTCTTCTTAGAGTTGTATTTCCTGCTTTCCTGTAGGACCAACCCTTCTCAAGTGATATGGCAATCTTCTTTGCAACTATCTGTGGGTTCAGGTCAGCATCCTGAACTTCCTTAACCTCAATCTGCGGGGTTTCAACGCCATATTTTTTCTCAAGCGTATATGTTATGTCCTGTATCTTGCCCCCTCTTCTCCCTATTACAAGACCTGGCTTATTTACATAGAGTGTTATGTTGGTTCCAAACGGCGTTCTCTTCATATCCATTCCGCCGAAACCTGCACTCTCAGTTTCCCTTCTGATGTATTCAGTAACAAGTAATTTCTTTACAGATTCATTAATGAATTTTCTCTCCTTCAATCTTTTACCTCCTCTACCACGACCTCAATGTTAACGAGATCCCTGTCAAGCCCTCCAGCCCTGCCATAAGCCTTAGGGGCATATCGCTTTAGCATCTGTCCCTTAGTGGCTGCAAGATGCCTTACAACAAGTTTCTCCAGATCAAGATTCTTGAATTCAGCGTTCGCTTCGGCATTATCCAGTGCCTTTTTGAATATCTTGAGTGCCCTTACGGGGTACCGACCTGGGCCGGTGCCGGTTCTGTGTGAAACACTGTCAAGATATCTGAAATACTTGACCGGTTTCTTCTTTTCAATGCCGAGTTCCACAGCCTTTTTAGCGGCTGAGAGTGTCATTCCCCTGAGATAATGAGCTATGTTTATGGCATCCTTAAGCGATATATTTGCCTCGACAATCCTTGACCTCGCACTCTGTTCCGGAAATTGTTCAATTGAGTATCCTTTCATATTGATCACTTCAATGGCATGAATTTCGACGACCTTGTAGCACCCACACCTGGACCAGAGTGCTTCACAGTCTTTCTCGTTTGAGCAAATTCGCCCAAATAATGGCCTATCATCTCCTGCTTAACCTCAAATTTTACATACGAATTTCCGTTATAAAGTTCAACCACCTTGCCGACGTATTTAGGAATGATGATAAGATCTCTCACATGGGTCTTGACATTCTGTTCAGATCCAAGAAGTGCTTTATGAGCAGCCTTCTGGTCATGATTCATCTCCCTGGAAAGACTCCTTCTTGCCCTGCTTGGCAGTATTTCCAGAATCTCCTCATCGGGCAACTTGAGCAGCTCTTCCATGGAATATCCCCTGTATGAAAATTCCCTCGTTCTCCCGAGGATTACTTTCTGTGACTTCCTCGCCTTTCTCTTAATTGATTTAACTGAGGCCTGTTTGTTTACCGGCATTACTGTTTCCTCCTCTGTGGAGAGAGTCTTCCAACCTTTCTACCGGGCGGTGCCCCCCTGCCAACTGTACTTGGTCTGCCTACATGCTGGTGGTTTCCTCCACCATGTGGATGGTTAATCGCATTCATGGCCACACCTCTCACCGAATATGGTCTTTTCGCCTTGCTTCTCAGGAAGTGGGCTGTCTTTCCTGCCTTGAGTACCGGGACATCCCTCGCACCTGATCCTGCAATTGTTCCTATTGTTGCAAGGCAGGATGGATGGAACCCTCTCATCTTACCGGATGGCAGCTTTAATGTCACAATATCACCATGACTGACAACGAGAGCACTGCTACCAGCAGTTCTGCACATTTTCCCANNCAACGGGCTTGCCGTCCATTGAAACATTAACTGTCTGCCCAACATAAGCACCGTTAAAAGCAATCTGGTAGTTGGTATCTGTCTTATCTCTCAGGAGGAGCAGTGGAGAATTCCTTCCGGGAGCATGTATTATGTCCTCGACCCTGTACTCGCCGGGTTTAAGATGAACCGGCTTTACAACATGTCTGTGACTTGGGCTCCTATATACAAGTCCGCCTTTTCCTCTTCTCTGTGGTATTATATGTTTTCCCATCTTCCATCCCTCAGAATAAACCTATCCTTCCAGCCAGATCATCAGCTGAAAAGTCACTCGAAAGTTTCACAATTGCCTTCTTACCCTTCATAGTTGTCATTACTCTTACGCTGTCAACCTTAACCTGGTACATTGACTCAACCTCTTTTTTTATCTGCTCCTTCGTCGCTTTATTGTGTACCAGAAAAACAATCTTATTCTCCCTTTCGGTCATGAGCATAGTTTTCTCAGTTGCAACTGGCGAATATATAACCTCTTTAATTCTCATCTCACTGTTCCTCCAGTTTCTTTATTGCAGAATTCGTAAAAATTGCAAATCTCCCGGGGTTACCGCCTGGTGCAAGCTTAGTTAGACTAAGCCCACCTGGTGCACTTACCTCTATACCGGGAATGGACCTGAACGCTGATAGATCCTTTGGATTATTTGTAACTATCAGGATTCCCTTTGGCGATCTGTATCGCCTGCCCCTCATCTTTCCTCTGCCGGCCCTTACTTTCCTTCCGTTCTTTATCCTGTCAATTTCATCCGCAACCCCTATGTTCTTAAGGAAGGATACTGCATCCCGCGTCTTTTTTATTGTTTCAATGCGGTCATCAACAACTACAGGAAGCGTTAGTTCGTCTGGAACAATGTGTCCCCTGTTCTTAACAAGATCCCTCTTGGCAGTCCCAGATATTGCAGACCTTCTTGCAAGAATCCTCTCCTTTCTGTTAATCTTGAGGAACAGGTTTTTATCTGACCTCGGAGAATGGGCGCTGCGTCCGCCAACCATGCTTGCCAGTATGACACCTCTCGATCCACCTGATACCCTAGGAAGCCTGGCGACTCCGTGGTTTGCACCAAGGTTCTNNATTGCACGGAAAGCTTTCCTGATAAGATCGCTGCGTACTTCTGATGCAAAAACTTCAGGAAGATCAACCTCCCCTGATACCTTGCCGTCCAGACCATAAATATTGCACTTCAGTTTAATCACCCTGTTTAGATTCTATTGAAACATAAGTAAGCGTTATCTTTTCCGTCGACTGAACCTGCTGCCTGGAGCTGTCCCTGAACTTTACAAGCCTTTTTGATGGCCCCGGAATAGATCCATGTAGAAGAACGAAGTCGCTNNCTCCTGACAAGCCCGTAACCAGTAAAACCGCCCTTCGGATTAACCATTGACACATTCTCCTTACCTGAAACCAGTAGGACCCTGATATTATGGGCGGTTCTCTGCTGATACCCCATCTGACCGGCCTGGGGAACTGTATTTCTGACCCAGTCCGGGTGCCAGGGTCCAAGTGTACCAATCATCCTTCTGTGCTTTCTGTTCTTTCTTGGAAGCAGCTTGACTCCAAACCTTTCAACGTGACCTGTAAATCCCTTGCCTTTGGTCACGCCGATAACGTCAACGAACTGCCCCTCTTTGGAAAAATCTGAAAAATGAATTTCCTTGCCAAGTTTCTCGCGTGCAAGTTTAATCCTGTCCGGAATACCGCCTCCCCCAACCCTTAATTCAAACAGGTCAGGTTTCTTTGAAGGCACACCGGTCAGAACCGAAGGGTTTGTCGCCACAACCAGTCTGACGTCGTCTATTTCANNAGCGTTTTTGTTACCTTTTTTCTATCATTAATTCTCTTTGTCAGATCTGAATCGAGATTTTCGGCCCATTCCTCACCAGCAACATACAATCCATTTATTGAGTCTGAATAGAATCTTATTGCAAGTACCCTGAGTGGTGGCACCTCAATTACGGTCACGGCACTCATGATGCTCTGGCCTGCTGTTACGCTTGATTTACGATAATCAACCATTTCAACATGCGTCATTCCAACTTTGTATCCTGCGAATCCCTGAACCTTCGGGTTACCTTCTATTTCCGGCCAGCTTCTGATCCTACCCGTCGGTGAAGCAGCTCTTTTTCTTGGATAATATGCAGTAGACCCTCTCCTCGAGTGATGTGGCGTAGCCATATGTTTTCATCCCAAAAGACCGTTACACGTTTATCGCGAAGGAAAATCCATTCAGAGATCCCCGCTATGTTGGGTTGCATTAAGCATTGCCCATAGTGTATGGTCTTGCAGCCGTAGAGTAAAAGACACTATATAAATATTCCACCAGTTCAGTAAATGATGGAATAAAATCCTAATATCATGATGGAAGATTTAAATGGTATTATCTCAAACAGGTAAAAAAGTTTTTACAAGGTTAGAATGCCCGATATGGTATTCTCCATTTTATTTGTATCTAGACAATCAATTATCACTTAACAACAATACAGCCTTCATAATTAAAAAGTATCTTCGAAAGTGGTCTAGAATCAAGATATTATTTAATAGGTTGAAAGAATTTAGATTAGAGTTACCAGTTCATGTTATTTAAACATGACATCGGGTAAAGATTGCAAGAGGTCATTAATGGTTATCGAAGGAAATTCAGAAGAGCCTGAAGATCAGCAGATGGAGTATAGGTATAAGACTGGAGCGTCAGGTTCCGCTAAAGCAAGCGATGAAGAATCGATTAACAAATTTATGAAAGAAGTTGAGGAAAATCCCAAAAATGCTTCAGCTCATAACAACCTTGGAGTTGCCCTTTTCAATCTTGGACGTCACGATGAATCAGTCAAGGCATTCAATGACGCGATATCCCTGAATCCTAATGAAGCAACATATTACTATAACAGAGGCCTGGCATACTACAATCTATCTATGACAAACGAGGCGCTGGCAGATTTTACCAGGGCCATCAGGATAACACCGGGTGAGGCCAATTATCATTACAACAAAGCCATTCTCCTTCATGATATTGGCAAGACCGATGAGTCTCTCAAGGAATTTAACGAGGCAATAAAGCTTAACCCAAGGGACCCGGACTATTATAACGACAGAGCAAATATATTCAGCGAGTTAGGTAAATTCAACGAGGCTCTGCAGGACTACAAGGATGCTATAGAACTGAATCCAAGGGATCCAGGTTACCATGATAATAAGGGCAATGCTCTCTTCAATGCGGGCCGGGTTGACGAGGCTATAAAGGAATACAGGGAAGCTCTTAAACTGGATCCGTACGATCCTGTTATACATGCTGATTTTGCAGTTGTTCTTTCAAGGCTTGGAAAATATGAAGAAGCCCTCTGGGAATATAACGAGGCTGTAAAGCTTAGTCCGACCGACGACATTCTCCATTACGAAAAGGCCATGGTTCTAGAAAAACTTGGGAAAACCCAGGATGCACTGAAAGAGGTTGATCAGGCACTCACCCTTAACGAAAATTATCCAGATTATGTTATTGAAAAGGCAAGGCTTCATCAGAAACTTGGCCAGACAGAGGAGGCATCCAAGAGTTATAAAAAATCTATAGACCTTGGACTTGGTACGGCTGAGATACATTATAGCTATGGGTTACTTCTATACAAACTTGGCAATTACCAGGAAGCTTTACCAGAATTTGAAACTTCGCTGGGAATGAAGGACAGCATAGACTGCAGGATAAACAAGGCATTCACCCTTGTCCAGCTTGGCAGAACAGAGGATGCAATAAGGGAATTTTCCCGCGTGCTTGCTGTGGAAAAGAACAATCCTGAAATTTATTACCAGCAGGCAAAACTTAATTTTGATGCGGGAAGACTGGATGTTGCTCTTGATTCTATAACAAAGGCAATCTCACTTGATTTTGACAACAACGATTATCACTTCAGGAAGGCAAAAATACTTGGAGAGATGGGTAAACCACAGGAGGAAGAGAGTGAACTGGAATACCTATTGGAGAAAGAACCTGATAACCCGGATTACCACTATGAATTATCTCTTGTGTATTATGAGCAGAAGAAATTTGATGAGGCCCTGACTGAGGTCAACGTTTCAATCAAGGCGAAACCTGACAATCCACAGTACCAGGAACTCCGCGGAAAAATAATGCTGAATCTAGGAAACGTTAAAGACGCAATACAGAACTATGACGAGGCAATAAAAAGTGATCCGAATAACCCAGATTTCATGTATAACAAGGGAAGGACACTATACGATCTCGGAAGACTGGAAGAGGCCCTGGATTCTGTAAACGCAGCAATCCAGCTGGCACCGAATAACGCTGATTATAGAGAATTACGAGGCATACTGAAACTCAAACTTGGAAAATATGAAGAAAGCATACAGGATGTAGATTATGCTATCAAGGTAAAGAACAAGAGCGATGATCTACATTTCAACAGAGGATATCTATGCATACAGCTGGGAAGATATACCGAGGCCCTCAAGGAGTTCAACGAATCCATAAAGCTCAATCCAAACAATGCAATGTATCATTATTATAAAGCCCAGTCTCTCCTCACATTCAACGAATCCGACGAAGCACTCAAATCCCTCTCAGAGGCAATCAAGATAGATCCTGATCAACCTGATTACCACAGAGACAAGGCATCCATTCTCCTGAGATCAGGAAGGAATGACGAATCCCTTGAGGAAGTGGATCTTGCACTGAAGCTCAACAGCAATGATCCTGTATCACACTACATAAAGGGTAAAGTACTCACAGCAGGAAGAAGATACAAGGAGGCATCAACAGAGCTCGAGGAAGCAATAAACATAGATCCAACAAAACCGGAATATCATGCGGATCTTGCATCCGTACTCCTCAACCTGTCAAGATACGATGATTCACTCAAGGAATACGATCTTGCAATATCATCCGGTGATCGATCAGAATACCACATAGGAAAGACACATGTCCTGAATGCAATGAAGAGATACGACGATGCAATAGATGAATGTGACAAGGCAATATCCATGGATCCAAAGAATCCTGAATACCATGCAGAAAAGGCATCCATACTCCGCATGACAGAAAGATATGATGAGGCGCTTGCTGAGATAAACCTGGCACTTGCATCCTCTTCAAGATCTGAATATCACCTGGAGAAGGGTCTCATACTGTCAAGCCTGAAGAAACCACAGGAATCACTTGCTGAATATGATATTGTAATAAAAGAGAATCCTTCAAAGCCTGAGTTCAGGAAATACAAGGCACAATCCCTCCTGGATCTCGGAAGGTATGATGATGCTGCAAAGGAGGCATCAGAAGCTATCCGCCTTGATCCAAAGGATCCTGAATACCATTTCATCAAGGGAAACATTCTATACAGCGCAGGAAAAGCGGATGATGCATCCAAAGAATACCAGGAGGCAATAAAGATCAAACCTGATGATCCTCTATATCACTTCAATCTCGGCAAATCATACCAGGATCGTGGCAAGTACGATCAGGCACTGGAGGAGTTCGAATCCGCAATCAAGATAGATCCATCGAATTCCGAATATTATTATCACAAATCACAGGTCCTTGTAAATCTTAAAAGAGCAGACGAGTCTTTATCCGTGCTGGAGAAAGCCATCGAGCTGAATCCCGGTGAAAAGAGGTACCGTGATTCCCTGGTCAATGTGAAAAAAGAGGCAATTGTTAGATATGGAAATCTGATAAAACTGGATCCAAACAGGGCAGATTATTTTTATAACAGAGGTAAGCTGTATCTTGAGATAAGGAAATACTCAGAATGCCTCGCAGATGCTGAATCTGCTGTCAGGATAGATAAAGGCAAACCTGAATACAGATATATCCGTGGACGTTGCTATCTTCATTTTGGAAATTATGATGGTGCTCTTGAGGATCTACAGTTTGCTGAGAGCAAGGATAAATCTGTTCCAATATATCATTCGGCGCTCGCGATAGTTTTATCTGAAATGGGCAGACAGGGAGAAGCACTTTCTCAGATACAATCCTCTCTCGCATCTGAAAACAAGGAAACATCAGGTGACATTGGGATTGCCTATAAGTTCATGAACAAATATGATGATGCTCTGAAATATCTGGATGAAGCTATTCAGGCAGAGCCTACCAATCCAGAATATCACCTCGAGAAGGCATTGTGTCTGTATTCAATGAGCATGGAGGAAGATTCACTCAAGGAACTTGATCTTTCAATCTCACTCGACCCTTCTGATCCTGAACCTCATTTTAACAAGGGAAAAATTCTTGACATGAGTGGAAAGAAGGAACCTGCAATTTCATCCTTTAAGAAGGCAGCAGAACTTGGTCAGAACGTTGACAGATACAGGTTTACTTACGGTTTAAAGCTCTTTGAAAATGGTCTTCCTGGTGAGGCCCTCAAGGAGTTCAACG
>DAQB01000094.1:0-240 GCA_002502705.1 Thermoplasmatales archaeon UBA582
TGGAAGTCATAGTTAAGAGAAGTGTAAAAAGAAAGAAGACAATTAATGCTCATATCAAGTACGGTAAGATCATAATCCAGATCCCCACAGGCCTTTCCAAATCGGAGGAGATATCAATCGTACAGAAAATGCGGAAGCGACTGGAGGCCAGAAAGGATGTTCAGGATTCTAAAAACAGAGATTTGCTTGAAAGAAGATTTAACTTCCTGAACACCAAGTTTTTCTCAGGCAGGCTCGTGG
>DAQB01000094.1:318-5077 GCA_002502705.1 Thermoplasmatales archaeon UBA582
AGGTCAATGAATATAAGTACACTGAAAGGGCCAGAGGGTTCCTGATTGCGAAAGGAATGGAAAAGGAAGATAATGGACCTAACAATTAGAATCCCATTAAATTTACAAAATATATAAAATTAAAAGATTCTCCCTATGATTTAATGAAATATGTTTTCTCATTTCTTAAACATGATGATGCGATAAGAAGAGCATGTGTTCCAAATCCATACTTTCGTCATTTCTGGCACAGTACGCTGATATTCGTTAATGCAGGTCCTTAAAAATAGCATATTTAAGAAAATGTGTGTCAGAAGTCAAGTACAAAGATATCAAATAAGTTATAAAAAGAGGCGATGATCAAAGAAAAAGGAATAATTCAACATAGCAGGCAGGTAAATTCCTTTAATCTTAACTCCTATTACTAATCTTTTCTAGAAAAAGATACCAATGATGCAAGCAGGGGGAGGAATATCCATAAGAGACCAGCAGCTACGACTAAAGGAAAAGTAAGATAAATTTCAGATACCGGATATGAGGCCAACCCAATAGTATAAACATTGTGCTGTTGCAAATATGTTATAAGGTTAATATAGCCCGAAGGAGTAATGTAATCTAGGATTGCCTGTGTTCTAAGGTATTCAAGGGTACCATAATTTTGATTTAGTAGATAGGTTGAAACAAATATTGGTATTGCGGGTAATGCGTAGAAGGTCCAGAAGAAATCGAAGAAGAAAAAAGCCAGCATTACGGTCGCAATTATCTTTCCTATCGAATTCATTATCGAAGATGCAAAAAATATCAAACCGGAAAATCCACATATCATCACGGCCAAGGCCCAGAATGAAAGCAGTATGGAACTAAGCGGAATATATGTTCCCAATAAGTAATGGAAGAGGGTCGAGCTCAATCCAAGTGATGCTAGAGAAGCTACGAATACAGCCCCCACTGAAGCCATGTATCTCGAAAGGATGACCGAACGTCTAGAAATAGGCCGAACTACCACGGTCGATAGAACCCCAGTTACACGATCCCTTCCAAATACCAGGAAGGCCGAAAGCATTGCTAGAAGCGGCACAAAGAGGCTGAGCATTGGAAGCTCGGTCTTAAAGAAAAGTGAGTTGACAGCATTTGGCGATGTTGTACGTGACAGATTAAGTGCAATCCAGCCCACTTCTGTCCCGTTGCTAGAAAAAAATTCGAATATGTAATCGGAGGTGTTTGTGTTAGTTGTCAGGTTCACGGGACTGATTACCATCGATTCTTGGCTCTTGAAAGTCCTGAAATATTTCATCTCGCTCTCGTTGTAGTTGGATCCACCTAGCTCCTTGGTGAAATTATTTAAATAATCAATGGGTCCATAGACGGTATAGCCTGTGCCTCCGGAGGTTAGAATGCCTTTTTTGTCCGTTATATAGTACATCGAAATGTTGGGGAAATTTGACAGATTTGATGGCTGGTAGGTTACCAGGATTCCATATAATTTTGGGTCATTATTTATCTGTGCCGGGCATATTGTATATCGCGATGAATATAATGTTTCATTCTGGTCAAAAATCGGTTTCGAGCATGTGAAATATGGATTTCCCTTAGGCTTAAGCATTATTATTCCTTCCCGCAGCGATGTTGATGATTCCCCCGGAACCTGGTCGTATGTATACGACGAATTTGCGATTTCACTTGTGTTATAAGAATGCAGTGTTGTGTTTGCATAACCTGCTGAATCCGTGGTAAATGAGTAATTATGGCCAGAAATGCTCAAATTAACTGTCTCGCCAAAGATTGGGGTTCCATAAGCGTTAGAATATACATAAACGCTTATTGTGAAAGTAAGGTTCTGTCCCTCTGCATATCCCTTCGCATTTACGCTATCAGAATAGTTAACAGAGGAAATGCTCGTGACAGCGACAAGGGCTGGTATCAATATTATCACTATCATCATCAGGATTGTTGTCTTTGCAAGAAGAGCTCTTCTGATCTCATGTAATATCTGCTTCATAGCGCCTCGCCAATCAGGGTCAGGAAGTATTCCTCCAGGCTTTTCTTCTCAAGATCAAGATGAGATATGCGGTAGCCATGGGATGAGATATCTGAAGATATGTTCTCCATATCCTTTTCATTTAGGTCGCCATTAACTATTACATTTTGGCCGTCGATTCTTACTGTCCCGTATTTTGATAATAGCATTTCAAGGGATTTATCAACGTGATCTGCCCTGATTCTTATTCCAGTGGAACCGAGAGATTTCATTTCATCATTTGTAAGCGTTTTTATGATTTTTCCATGGTGCATTATTATGACACGATCCGCAAGGTTTTCGAGTACGCCGAGCAGATGTGTTGACAAAAGTATGGCTTTTCCCTGCTTTTTCCATTCCAGAATCAACTTCTTGATTAGGTTGATCCCGCTTGGGTCAAGACCATTCAGTATCTCATCAAGCAGCAGGTTTCTTGGATTGGATATCATTGCAGATGCGAGTGCGAAGCGCTTTTTCATGCCCTGCGAATAAGCGCTTGCAGGTCTGTATGCATCTTCTTCGAGCCCGACGGTTCTCAACAAATCCATGGATCTGTTGAATGCCTCCTTCCGGGGAATTTTGTAGAAACCGGCATAATAAAGCATAAGGTGAATTGCTTTTGTGTTCGGCTCGAAGTTTGGGTTCTCTGAAACCCATCCTATTTCTTGCGAAGCTTTTGCCTTCTCCTCCACGATCTCCATGTCATCAATTAGTATCCTGCCGCCGGAAGGCAGGATGACACCGCAAGATGCATTTATTGTCGTGGTCTTGCCTGCCCCGTTCAGGCCAACTAAGCCAAGAATTTCACCGTTATTAACACTGAAACTGATCCCATCAACAGCAATCTTGGATTTATGATTATATGTCTTCCTTAAGTTCTCTATAATGATCATATCGAAACGCTATTTACTGCCAAAAGGAAATAGTGTATAAACGTTTTCCCAAAAAGGTTCAAACGCTTCATGCTATCAATAATATAGCGTTATCTTATTAGAACTATTGACAATTAGAATTCAGGATTATTATCAAATAGTGTAAATTTTGAACATTCAAAGACTGAATTATAGAAATATGTTTTCTCATTTCTTAAATATGATGATATGATAAGAAGAGCATGGAAAGAAATGATGTGTTTAAAGAACTGAAGGATGTTGTTAGGCCAGATCATACTGCACTCATAGTGTGGGACGTTCAGAACATGCTTGTTGGCAGAATATTCAACAAGGATGAGTTTCTTAGTAATCTAAATTCATTGATCAAGAAAGCAAGAGAGAAGAATATACCTATTTTCTACACAAAAATTACACCACTGCCTGAAAGATTCGAATCTGGACCAAGACTCGCAAACAGATGGGGACAGATGCCAAATGATCCGACAGCTTGGGACCTTGCCGTCAAACCTGAGAAGGATGATATTGTCCTGAATAAAAATACGGCAAGCATCTTTATCGGAACTAATTTCGAGCTTATGGTCAGAAATGCAGGAATCAAGACTCTAATATTTACAGGAATAGCAACTGAGATTGGGGTTGAGTCCAGTGCGAGGGATGCATCAAACAGGGGATTTTACTCTGTTATTGCTGAGGATGCAGTTTCTTCAGGAGATCAGGAGGCCCACAAACGTTCCCTGGCAAACATGTCACGAATGATGCTTGTGAAAAAATCAGCTGAAATAATTTCTAGTCTCTGATTTGTACTAATTCAGGTATTCGTACTATATACATGTCTCAAGATCCTGCAACAAAAATAAACCCAATTAACTTATAATAACATTTTTAAATGCCGTGATGTGGAAAATCTTTCAATCGTTATTTTCATTGAAGTCGCAATGACCCTGTTTTTAATCTGGGTCATCTATTATCTGAGGTCTGATCTATCCAATCTGAAACTTAAGACATTCTCAGTTTCTGTATTCTTTCTTGCAATGATGGCCAGCATGTTCAACGGAATAACATATTACCTGGTCACTCCGAGTTCATTCATAAATACTGTTTTAGCTGTCAACGTTTCCATGATTCTAATGACAGTGGCAATAGTTTACCTGTTGGTAATTGCCGCAAAAGGAGAATTCACCGGAATTTCAAGGTCTATATCAGGTACATTGTCATTTTTGCTTGTCTGGAACGAAATCTCTATGGCTGTTTTACTTCGGGTGATCGCATTCGGTACTACGGATCAAAATTCTTTTGTGGATAGTCTCAGTTTCTTCAGTCTATCTATAACAAGCATACTTTTTCTTCTGCCAATGTTGACAGAAATGGTTGTATTCATATTCCTGCAGCTTAGGTCCGGGATAGATAAGGAAATTGCAATATCAATTCTACTGATGCAAATCGGAGATCCAGTAATGTTCGGTAATTCACGTTTTATTTCCATATTGCTCATTGCATATTCTGTGCTTATGATTGTGTCAATAGTTTATTTTTTCCGTGCGGTATATAGAAACAGGAAGATATTCGATCAGAGTGACGGAAAAAGGAGTAAAGAAAGAAATATTGCGATCGATTTTGTATTTCTATTCCTGCTCACATCACTCAGCTTCATAGGCCCACTCATCTTGCCAGGAAACTTTGGGCTTTCATATCTCGTCTTTGCAATTTCAATGATAATTGCCATGTCACTTTATTTCAACATAATCATGGGGATGTATCAGAACTATAATACTAGGAAACTGCAGGAAAAAACAGTTACCGGTTAGAAACCTTTTCCTTCAGCCAGTGCCTGACGTCATAATAGAATATGTTCTCGTATGGGCATGCATCG
>DAQB01000090.1 GCA_002502705.1 Thermoplasmatales archaeon UBA582
ATAAGGGTTGCGACGCGATCCCCAACCTTGAAGTTTCTGACATCCGGACCAGTGGCGATTATCTTACCGGAAATTTCATGTCCGGGCACGATAGGAAATTTGGCTCTCGGAAAAAAACCGGTATAAGTAAGGATATCTCTGTAGCAGACTCCTGTCTGTTTCTGCTCTATGACAATCTCGTCGCCTGCCGGAACTGGATCCGGTAGGTCCTCAACATTTATCCCTTTATTTATACCCTGCATTACCGCCGCTTTCATATCACTTAACCCCCGGCTCATCTTTATTTATGGAAGAATGAATCCATGCCATTGCCCTATCCCTTGCTTTTGCGGGCGTTTCCTCGGTTGAAACGGTACCAGATCTTAAATACTGGATCATGAGAGACTCATACCTGCCCCCGCACTCACATTGCGGAATACTGGATCCATCAGGTATTACAAGAACGCTGTGGCATTTGTTGCATCGCAGAACGTCCTTCCGGGATGAAAACTTGCCCTTCTTTGTGAGAGGTTTTCCCGCAATCTCCACGATGTCCATCGAAAAATCAACTGTCTTTCCGGATGCAATTGAAGTGCCGACCCCCAAAGAATCTGCACCAGCATTTCTTAGAACAACGATGTCCTGGGGTGTCAGCCCTCCTGATACCATTATCTTGACATCCTTGAAGCCCCGGAGGTCGAGTTCCCATCTTACTTCCCTTATACTATTTGCAAAATTTCCTCTTCTGGAGGATGGTGTGTCCAGGCGCACATATTTCAGGTTGGAGAGAAGCCCGGCAGCCTTTATGCNNTTAAAGCACCAAACTTCTCATCATCATATGTATCGATGAGGACAGTCGCAGCTTTTGTCTGAGAAGCAACAGATTTCCAGGCTTTCTCATCTCCCAGCAGCAATGAGAGTGCATGCGGCATTGTTCCGACGGGCTCGATACCAAGGATTCTGGCTCCGAGGGAACCGGAGACGCCGTCAGCCCCGCCGATGTATGCAGCCCTGTCTATCATGGGTGCGATAGATGGGTGCATTCTCCGTATGCCGAAAGAAAAGAATGGTTTATCACCGCATGCTATCCTCACAAGTGAAGCCGCTGTACTTATTCCGGAAGACTGGCATATGAACCCCAGAAGGGATGTCTCATACAGGCCTATGTCCCTGTACTTTCCCCTGACTGAAATGAAAGGTACAGGGGTGCCATGGACATCCCTGTATGGTATTATTGTCCCCTCCGGCAATGCAAAAAGATCAATGTTCTTTCCTTTCAATAGAGATATTATCTCATCAAGTCCGCTGAATGTCACCCATGGATTTTCAAATGATGAAACAGTTACCTCAGCTGTTATGGAATCATCAATGTTTTCAGATTCAAGAATTTTAAGTGCCCGCTTGAAATATATATCCGCATTATCGCCCTTTAAAATATCCTTCTCACTAGACATGTTGAAAGTCATTCAGATTACTTCCCTCCTGAATCCAGACTCATCGATTATATTTGCTCCATAATAACGTTGCATAAATTTTATTGCACTGTCATGGTCATTTGGGTCTATGCTTGTGCATAAATCTGATATGACCGTGATCCCGTAATAATGAAAAAATGCCCCTGCTGCCGTATGCAGTACGCATATATCCGTACTTATACCGGAGATGTAAAGGTGCTGGAAAGAATTCATCCTTAAATAAAGATCCAGGTCTGTTCCCAGGAAGGCGTCATAATGCCTTTTTGTTATCCTGTAGCTTTTTACACCCTCAAGCTTCGGATACAGTCTGGATCCGTCTGTGCCGATAAGACAGTGCTCGCCCCATACGCTGAATTCAGGATCCCCCGGGACATGCGTGTCCAGGGTGAATATGACAGGAATCTTGCCATCCAGATCCTTCAAAATTTTAGCCGTCCTGTCTGCTACCTGAATCCCTTTCTTTGAACCGAATTTACCCGTAACAAAATCATTGACAAGATCCACGATTAACCAGGCTGATTTCACTGCCTTTTTCTCCATTTTGTCATGCCACCCTTATCCTCAAGTTCTATGCCTGCATCCTTCAGCTTTTCTCTGAGCTGATCGGAAAGATCGAAATCCTTTCGTGCCCTGAGATTATCCCTGAATGAAATAATATTCTCCATTAGCTTATCCAAAATCCCAATATCTGATCGGGTATCAATAAAACATAGAAATGAATTGATATCATCCATGAACTCCAGTATTTTTGCCGTCGATTCACGGGAAATCGACTCCATTTTTTTATTCACCTCTTCAGAAAGCTCATTCAGGATTGCATATACAGACCTGAAGTCGAAGTCGTTTGATGCAGCTCTTATAGCCCTCTCTCTGTATCGATCCACAGATATATTGAAATCACCGAAATCTTTTCTTGTTTTAAGGTTCTGGTAAAGCAAATTGAGTCTGTCAACATTTACCTTTGCCTCATGCATGGATAAGTCGTCGAATATAATTTCAGATCGGTAAGATGCGTTAAGCAGCAAATATCGAAGTACAAGACCCCCATACTTCTCACATGCCTCTCTCACCGTAATGATATTGCCGGTGGATTTGGACATCTTTTCATCCCTTAAGTTCAGCATTCCAGTGTCAAGCCAGTATCTCGAAAGATATCTTCTGTTGCTCAGCGATCGCATTATTGCAATCTCGCCTTCATGATGCGGAAAGATAAGGTCCGAGCCCCCACCATGGATATCGTAGGAATCACCGAAAAATGTCCGTGTTATCGCCGTATCCTCTATATTCCAACCTGGCCTTCCTTCGCCATAAGAGGAGGGCCATTTCGGTTCACCAGGTTTGGCCAGCTTCCATACAACAAAATCACCCGGATTCCTCTTATTTTTATTCATCCTGTGCCTCACTGATGAACGGTTATCTGTAATTACCTGACGGGATAATTTTCCATAATCCGGGAATGAGTCAATGCTGAAATATATACCATCATCCATCCTGTATGCGAATTGCCTTCGAAGCAGCGACGAAACCTGTCTCCTTATTTCAGGTATGTAATCAGATGCAAGTGCATAATATGATACTGAATCTATTCTTAATAGAGCAGTATCCTCGATGAAATACCTGAAATATTTTTTTGAAAGCGCAAGGGGATCAATTCCCTCTTCTCCTGCCCTGTTTATAATCTTGTCATCAATGTCAGTTATATTCTGCAGATAGAAGACAGAATAACCGATAAATCTCAGGAATTTGACGGCTGCATCGAAGAAGGCGAATGTCCTGCCGTTTCCAACATGTATCCTGTTGTAAACAGTTGGCCCGCAAACAAACACGTTAAGCCTGCCATGATGCATAGGAACCAGATCCTCTGTCTTCCTTGTCATGGTATTATATAATCGCATTATCAGCGCAAAATAGCTAACGGATTAATATAATCATAGCTTTGTTTTCTGCATCTGTTNNTATCCGTGATGTAAAAAGATCCTACAGTCAATACATGATGCTTCCTGATGTCCAGTATTGTAATAGATGCTGTTTCTATCCGGATTCCAGCTGCTGAGGGCTCATCCAGCAGGCCGATGAAATAAGAAGTGAGTGATTTAATCGGGCTCTCATGCGACACAAGTACGCAGGTTCCCTCTCTTTTCTCGACGACATCAAGCATCCTCTGTCTCATGCTCTCCCATGTCTCCATGCCTGACTTTCCGCGTGAGAGGGGGGGTATCGAAGCGTAATAGTTGCCGTGAAAGCTCCCCAAGCCTGCTTCAGTAATTCCATTCTCCACCTCATACGGAACCTTGATTTTTTTTGATAATATCTCAGCTGTTTCTCTTGCCCTCAGTAAGGGACTCGACAGGATAAGGTCAACTTTCAGCTTGCTGATCCTTTCCGCAGTAAATTCGACCTGGCCACGACCGATCTGTGTTAAATGATACTTTGAATCAGGATCATGATCAAGTATCTTCAGGACGTTTGCCTCGCTCTCGCCATGCCTTATAAGAATTGCATAATCCATCGTATACTGAAATGTTACCAAACCTATAAATCTACATAGCAAGAATCAACCAAAGGATAGAGATTCCAGCAAGCAGAACCGGGATCGTAACTATTACGCCGGTTTTCATGAACCTTGCGACATCTATCCTCTCACCTTTTCCCCGTAAGATATTGAGCCATAACAGTGTTGCAAGTGAACCTATTGGCGTCATCTTTGTTCCGATGTCGTTTGCGAGTACATTTAGAAAAACAAGTGATTTCAGGTGGATCGAACTGATCGTAATATTTACAAGAATCACAGAAGGCAGGTTATTCATTATAGATGCAAAACCCGAGATTATGAAACCTATTGACAGGTAACCTGCCAGTGAAGAATTCCCATAGAGGTCAAGGAATAGGGTTCCGATATCAGCTGAAAGACCAGTCTTAGCTAATGCATATACAACGATAAACATACCAAATGAGAAAAATATAATGGCCCATGGCGTCTTTCTTAATAGGAAAGATGAGTTCGTGCTTTTTCTCATTATTGCTATGACAGAGAATACGAAAACAGATGGAATAGCTATGAATGATATTGGCACCAGGTAAGAACTTGCGATTGCATACGAAACAATCAATGCACCAGTAAGGAAGAAAGCTGCTATAAATAGCGGCCTGTCCCTGACGAATGAATCCGGGTCTGGCAACAGGCTTACATCAAACCTTGGATCAAGTGATTTTTTAAAGAGTATGTATAGAATCAAGGAACTCAGGAATATGGTGACAAGATCTGGAATTGCCATAATATAAAAATAATCAAGGAAACGGATAGAGAAGAAACCTGTGCTGATTATGTTTACAAGATTGCTTATGCTGAACGGTGTGCTTGCAGCATCACAAATAAACCCAGTTGCAACAAGAAAAGGAAAGTATGATTTCCTGCCGGCATTGATGTTCTTCAGGACCTCGTATGTGATCGGTGTCATTACCAGGATACTGCCGTCATTTGAGAAGACCGCACTCACGGCAGCTGAAAGAAAAATAATGTAAAAGAACAGTCTTGTAGTTGAACCTCCTGACCTTTTTGCTATCTTGACTGCCAGATAGCTGAAGAAACCTATCCTGTCAAGTATAATGGAGAGAAGTATTATTGCAACGAGCGTAAAAGTGGCATTCCAGACTACGTCCCATACGAATATCACATCCTTAATTTTAATTATTCCTGTAAGTAAAAGAAGAATAGAACCTATGATGGGAGGAATAGCTATATTCAAGTTTTTAGGTCTCGCAAGAACGGCTATTATAACTACCACGAAGAGTAATAGGGAAACATAAAAGGCAAGCCCCACAGTCGGATATCAGTCAGTTAGAGATAAAACATACAGGAAAATACAGTCATAACTACAAAAATGTTATTCACGGTGCCAATATTCTTGATCCAGTCATGTCTGAATTCACTAACTATCTTATAGACGAGAAGAGCCCGTACCTGCAGCAGCATGCGCACAACCCTGTCATGTGGCACCCGTGGGGAGACACGGCATTCGAGGAGGCAANNATTCAACATGCCACTGGTGCCATGTAATGGAGCGGGAAAGCTTTGAGGACCAAGAAGTTGCAGAGGCTATGAATAAAACGTTTATTCCTATCAAGGTAGACAGGGAAGAACGGCCTGACCTTGACAGCTTTTACATGAATGTTTGCCAGATGCTTACCGGTGGCGGAGGATGGCCGCTTAACCTTATATTGTCTCCAGATAGAAAACCAATTTTTGCGTTCACATATCTTCCAAAAAGATCCAGGAGGAACATGATGGGCATAATTGAACTGTGCGATAGCGTTCAGGAGCTGTGGAGAGATAAACAGGCAGAACTCGTCGAACAGGGACAGAAGATAGTTGACGCCATATCCAGTTCTCCGTCAAGAAAATCTAAGAATGTAATATCAACCGGCACACTGCAATCCGGGTATGAGTCATTGAAGGAGAATTATGACAGCAACAATGGAGGCTTCGGTTATTCCCCAAAGTTCCCATCACCCCATTATCTGCTCTTTCTGATGAGGTATTTCTATCGCTATCGTGATATTGAAGCAATAGATATGGTGAAAGCAACATTAGATCATATTTTAAACGGCGGCATCACTGATCAGATAGGCTTTGGTTTTCACAGATATTCTACCGACGCTGAATGGAAACTTCCTCATTTCGAAAAAATGCTGTATGATCAGGCCATGATTCTGGCAGCTCTATCCGAGGCCTTTCAAGTTACAGGAAAAGGAGAATACAGCACTGCCATGACCAGAACAGTAGAATTCCTCAATAATGAAATGAGGGACAAATCAGGTGGATATTACACTGCCCTGGATGCAGACAGTGAAGGTGAAGAGGGGAGGTTTTACACCTGGACTATGCCTGAATTGATAAGGGTTTTGGGTCAGGAGGATGCGGCACTGTTCGCTTATGTTTTCGGTTGCACCCCAGAGGGGAATTATCATGAGGAGGCCACGGGAAGGATTCTGGGAAGAAATATTCTATTCAGGGAGCATAATGTTGAAGAAACCGCAGTTAAATTCGAAATTCCCGCAGATCAGGTCGAAGAAATAATTGAAAGATCAAGAAAAAAGCTCAAAGAGGAGAGGGAGAAAAGGATAAGGCCTGGCAGAGACGACAAGATAATTTCTGATATGAACGGCCTGCTTCTATGGGCTCTTGCAAAGGCGTACAGGGCAACAAACAGCAAGATCTTTATTGAATCTGCATCAGGAATAGCTGAATTCCTTTCGAAGAATATGATTGATGAGAACGGAAGACTCCTTCACAGATTTAGTCATTCCAATGCAGAAATACCGGGATTTGTGGATGATTATGCATTTTGCATTGCGGGTTTCATTGAACTTTATCAGGTTTCCGGGAATGATTCATACCTTCAGACAGCTAAGAAACTGCAATCCTATCAGGATAAGAATTTCTGGTCAAAGGAGGGAGGTTATTACAATACAGAGATGACTGACGCGCCGCTAAAACTCAAGGAATACCATGACGGTGCAATCCCAAGCGGAAATTCTTTTTCTCTTAACAACCTGCTGTATTTTGCGATAGTTTTTGGTGATCCCGATATGATGAACAAGGCTGATGAACTGGCCGAATCCGTGGGTGAATCAATTGCGGCTTCACCGTTTTACAGTCTTTTCATGATTTGCGGAATAGATTTCGCAATTGGCCCTTCATTCGACGTCGTCCTACCTTACAACAATATGGCTTCTAACAGAAAGAAGATGTTAAAGGATTACAATCCAAGACTGGTGCTTTCATATCCTTCGGCTGGAAGGGAGGATGTTGCAAATGCTCTTATAGATAGCAACAAGAAGATCATCGCATGTACTTTGACAGAATGTCTGCCGCCGTTTAATTCCATAAACGAGGTAATTGAAACAATAAAGAAAAGAAATGATGTCTAAGCGGAATCCTCGATTCTGTACTTAGAATGCCTGTGGTAGATTACAGATGCCTCACCCAGAAGCATCCCGGTTGTTAGTGTCAGCAGAACGGAAAATATGACTACAAAGTCAAGTTTAGGATAATAGAGAAGCACCAGGATTTTTGCTGAAAAGAACATTGTCCAGAAAAATGCAACTGCAATAGACCTGCGGTAATACATATTCCCATTTTTTGAGAATATGCGGACCTTCCTGCTGAACAGGATTCCCAGCGCTATCCCCAGGATGGCGATAACAAAGCTAAGATATATTTCAATGCGCGGGGAACCTATGAAAGTAACGAGAACAAACATTGAATAAAGAACCGGTGTAAAAAACAACCTGGTATCTGAAAACTTCTCTCCAACAGCAGCCCTGGCGAGTCTATAAATAAAAAGAATCAGGATAAGCAGTATTACAGCATAAGCCGGGTATTTTATTGGTATGTAACTCAAAATCTTGTTAATAAGTGTGGTTTCGTTCAGAAATGGTGTGTTCATCTTTGATCAATAATCAGGCATTACCTAATATTGTTTTGGCTTGTTGTTTAAGACAAAAAAGGATAATATAGGTCTTGGATTTACCGATTCTATATGACCGACAAACTTGCAGAGGTTGAGATATCAAAAGATGGTGAAATTTACTACGCTAAGGTCATTCTTCCATCTGGGGAGATAGTTACTCTGGAAAATGAAGATTTTGAAGAAGTTCTCGAACAGATAGCCAATGACCTGCAGGAGAGATTCAGTTCTTAGGCGGGGATGGCCCAGTGGTACGGCGGCAGCCTGCTAAGCTGTTTCTCTATGAGAGCGAGGGTTCGAATCCCTCTCCCCGCGTTGAAATCTTTTAATCGAATCTTATTTTGAGTCGATCCTTTCCATTGTAACGTTTTAGATGATCTGCTAATTAAATTGTATAGTTTCATTGATCACAAGCAAATGAATTATCGAACTATTGTAAATAAAATAGATGAATTGTAACAGTTTAAGCCCTATACATTGAGGCGGGTAGCTCTGTACTGGTAAGTTGTTAGCGTCTCAAACTTATATTTGCTTAGGCCGTGAATTACTTCATAAAATCCTGGAAAGATCATTAAACCTGATATTGATCTGATGAGACGATCTAAAGTCAAACCCATAAGACATTCTGCGGTAAAGGAGTCTTTTTTACAGTTTCTGACTAAGATTTTAGCTTAAAATTTATCTTATATTGAAAAATAGAAAGATAATGCTAGAATGATATTCTGAGATGTTCAAGACCTCGCATATTATAATTTCCTCTGTACTTTGGTTCTTCGATGATTTTCCCTCCCTTAAGATGATCGAGAATCTTGTCAAAGGCTATTGCACCTTCAACCCTTGCAAGAGGTGCACCAAGGCAAAAATGTATGCCCTCGGAGAAGGAGAGATGTCTAATCTCACTTCTTGTTATATCAAATTTGTCTGGTTCATTAAATATTTCTTCATCTCTATTAGCTGATGCTACTATTACAGCTATAAATTTATTTTTAGGAACTTCAACGCCTTCTATGCTAACATCATCTGTCATCGATACCCTGCTTACCATTTGAACAGGAGGATCATAACGAAGCATTTCTTCTATTGCATTTTTGATAAGTGACCGATCATCAATGAGCATGTTCATCTGATCCCTGTTTTTCATGAGAGCATAAAATCCATTTCCAATAAGATTGGTTGTAGTTTCATGTCCTGCAACAAGCAGCAACGTGCAAAGGGTCAAAAGCTCTTCCACTGTTATATTGTAACCACTCTCCATGTCGGTCACCATTTTGCTCAGAAGATCTTCCGATGGGTCCTTTTTCTTGATATCTATCAAACCACTGAAGTATTTTCCAAGTTCTCCCTTAGCTACGAAACCATCGTAAATATCATCATCGGAAGAGAGCGGATTGAACAGCTTCGCAAATTCGTCTGATAAAATCTTGAACCTAGGCATATCATGTTCAGGCACACCCATCAGTTTTGCAATAACGTAAGCAGGAAGTGGAGCTGCAAATTGTGTAATTAAATCTATTTCATGTGTAGCATTTGGCCTAAGAAGATTTTCAGAAAGGTTCTCAATAAATGGTTTTAATTGCTCAATTGCTCTAGGTGTAAAGGACTTAGATGCCAAGTTTCTTATTCTCGTGTGGTCAGGTGGGTTAAGAGAGAGTATTGACCTGCGTTTCATCTTTGGATGCTTATCGCCATACTCTTTCATGTACCTGTCAAATATAGGAGAAGGTTCTTCCATATCATTTGGCGTGTGTCCAAACTGTTTTTCCTTTAGAATCATATTGCATGTATTATACCTGCTCACGAAGAAAGTATCCAAGACCTCAGAATATACTATGGGAGATTTATCCCTTAACTCTTTATAAAATGGATATGGATTCTGCAATGATCTATGCATCTCTAATAAAAAATCTTCACCTGTTTCCATTTTTTTCATTTTATAATCTAGCGATTCTATAAAATACTTTCTTCTTAAACACGCTAAAGATTTTGTTAAACTTTCTCCAGCATTATGGACTCACCAAAAAACATGAAATATCTGCTTTGCATGCCTACGAAATATGCGAAGATATACCCAGAAAATCAGCATTTAATTCCATCATTTTCACTGCTTTTATTCATAATACCTCTCTAAATTCTATTTTTTACTACGGTATCGACTTTGAAGTTCCAGTTTTGTCTTGAGCGACTACTTCTCCTGCGGGTAATCTTTCAGTTTATGATGACTCATGAAGTTAATCTTTTCTTTATTTTGTATTAAAATGCGAATCTATTTTAGGGTCAAAATTTTTATCATAGGTTTAGACCAGATACGAAAAGTTTTCCAGTGAGACGGTTGGAATCGTCTCTCAATTAGAGCATTTCCTAGTAAGGATTATTAATGTTTAGTAAACGCGTTTTATCATTAAGCCACCGGAAATTCAATATATTGGGATTGGATTTGTTTTTTTTTTGTTATAATTTTAGGGATTTTATAGAGATTAATGATAGTGTACAGAAGTACGTG
>DAQB01000068.1 GCA_002502705.1 Thermoplasmatales archaeon UBA582
GCGGGAGCAGATACATGCCACGCTGAAACAGAAAGAAGAATTTCAAAAATTTGAATCGTCGACGTATCCTCTGTTGGAACCGATTGGACAATATGTAGCTTCAAAAATACTGAGCAATCCGGAATTACTCACAGCAGAATACGAGGCGCTGGGCGAAAAACTCCTGGAGAAAATGTATGCTGACGCTTCTTTGGAAACTCCGGATTTCGTATATTCACATGCTGAGATTGACACTCTGGAAAATCTGAACGAGTCAACGATAGAACTGATTAGAACACATCTCAACAGGAGAAACCTGGAAGTTTATTCAAGTAACATTGGAAAATCAGCGATTATCCGGACGAGTTCAAACGGAACCGAATTTCTAGAATACGATGACAGAAGCACCATATCTGCTGCAAAAAAGATCGAGACCTCAATCCGGATGGGTCTCATCCCTTGGCAAATTTACAAAAATAGCGGCGGCAACGAGCAGGTCGTTCTCACAACAGCATTTGCGAAAGAGATTTCCCGAATGGTTGGTGAATCTTACAATCTCCAATCAATCGGTGAGCTTCTGGGATTTGAAATAAAAAATGTGAGACTCGGAAACACAACGCCTCGTGCACTTGTTGTGAACTTGATAAAATACCTTGAATTCCTGAATCCAGACATTGACACTTTCGAACCTGGCGACGATGCATCCAAGATCCGGGGAAATCTGCGAACACTCAAAACAAACAACCCTCAAGTAAATGAATCGTCAACCACGGAAGAGAGCAAGGAGAAAATCGAGAAACCTTGGAAAAATCCTGACGAATCCAATGCCTCAGTAACTTCTGAAGCATCGAAAGACAAAACTGATACGGGACCTCATGAGGATCCCAAAAAAACCGAAAAGGCAGAGAATGCCATGGACCCAGTCCTGAAGCATCTCAGAGACCGTACCTCTGAAAGATCCAATAAATTCATGACGGTTTACGAGCTGTATCATGCCCTCCCTCTTGGGTGTGATTGGTCAGAGTCCTATATTTACGGCCGTCTTGAGGAACAGGTTCGCCTTGGAAAAGTAATCAGGAATGGGATAAAATATGCCATTAAGGAGTTCCTGGATGGTTCAACTGAAACAAAATCCGAACCCACGGTATCCAGTACTGCAACCGGTAACCCTCGGTATTACACTTACAGAGCTCTAAAAAGTTTCGAGCTGTACGGAAAGGTCTATCGGGCCGGAATTGAATTTATTCTGCTGGATTATCTCAAGGATCTCGTTGATTCCGGACATCTGGAGGTAGTTACATATGATTGAAATCCGTGGATCCTGGATATTCAACAACGGAAGCAATTCCGGATACCTGTCAGGGCAGTATCTCGTTCTTGAGAGGAACGAAAAGCACTATTTCAGGAAATTTCATGGATTTGCAGTCTCCAGGGATGTATATGATTTTGCCAGGGCTAAAGGGGTCAGGTATTACGAGATCCATTACCGTCCTGAAATGGAAATCCTGATTTTCAACCTTGAAGATTTCATACATGGCCACAGGGTTATGTTTTCAGGGGAGTTGCAGTATATTATTCCCAAGGAAAGGGCCGTTATGAAGTTCCGAGTTCCATCGTTAAGGCCACAACATATGGAACCTGGGGAGGGCATTCCATGATAGCAAGGAATTGGATTGCATTCATGCCAGCATCGGTGGTATCCACAGCACCAGACCCCTCTAAATTAAACGAAACTACATCCAGAGGTAAAATCATACAGCAGACGAATGAAAGCACCGAAAAAAGACAGGAAATGATTTCCATGATGTCCAGGAAAAAGAACATCCGCCATGGAATTGGCCCCATTAGGGGAGATGACCAGAGAACACTGGACGTGTTCTTCAAGAATGCACCCAGTTGTCCAGTGTGTGGAGGGTTGTATCAGACAGGAACCCTGTCAATATGGATAGATGGCCACGTCCTTGATTGCCATATCTCAAGGCCGCAATATAGCGGGTCATTCGATAGAAGCGATGCGGACAGGTGGTTCTCAATGGTTTACCTGCCCTGGATAAAAGAAAAATTCGAGGTGGATTTCGCATGATGCCCCAATCATTCATGGACTATTTCCAGGGCACCATAACCCTGGTGACATTTGAGAGGGCCATAGCCCAGGATACGGAGGTGCCATAAGATGGTAGACACACCGGATCTCAGGATGTATGAAATGGGCTTCAACGAAGGTATCCGAACGGCATTGAATCTCGTTGAAATGAAGGGATACGACAGGGCACTCAAGGCCCTGAACAGAATACTTGAGAATTCACAGTCAAGGCCTCCAAGATCTTCACAGGAATCAGGAGGCCATGACACCACCGAAAAACGGAGGTAAAACGACATGTGTAGGAAGCACATAATAGGATCTAATTGGAGAAATGGCCTTGTCTCCAATGGGATAAAAGAAAAGGCTAATGGACAGCTACAGAGCATCAGGAAATGTACCCTGATTTCAAACACAGGAAAGATAGCGGGGAGGTCTCCAGAATGGTTATTGAAATTCTGAACAGTTATCAAAGTCCCATGGCATCAGTTCAGGAATTGAAAGCTAAGATGGCCACATTAAGGAAAGACTGGTCACGGGTGGAAGTAATGATGAACGAGACATTGTACAGCCCCTTTAATGTACTGATTGAGCAGGTAAAGCGTGAGATAAGAATCTGTGGGTTTATTTTAGACGAGGAACCCAACTCTAATTCAATCGCAACAATCGGTGATTCAAAGGTAGACATGTGTATATTCTACTGTTCCCCTGGAGTACTTGTTGTTACGCACTTCAACAACGAGGAAATAACCTTCAGTGACGGATACACGGATGTCAAAACTACCCTTGCAGGAATTCAGGTGATGGAACTTGATTGAAAAAATGCCAGTTAGCAATAACCGCTTTGGAAATGATAGGTCAAACGAAAAACGCTATTCAGTTCCGGATTGCTTTTCCAGGAAATATATAGGGGAATTGATAACCGTTACCCTGGTGAATGGCAGAACAGAATCCGGAATACTCAGGGATGTTGGGATGTTCGACATAAAGCTTGAACTTCAAACCAAGAGAGAGCTCATAGTCTTCAAGCATAGTATAATCACAGTGAGCGTGATGTAAATGTACCCATTCAAGACTTCAAAACAGGGTGGCTGGATAAACAACCCACTCCCCGCCCCTTCAATTTTGACAACAACGATAAAACATACAAAATCAAGCGAATTTAATGGGAAGTATGAGGATTTGTCATGCAGTACAATGAGTTTTTGTTCAAGGTTCCAAACATGTTCAGCGCCTATCTGTCCTCTTGACCCATTCATGGATGCCAGATATGAAACTCAATTGGATCCAAAATGCANNNNTATGAGGGGTATCTCAGGTCGGAATTCAACCGTATGACCGCTGCAAGAGAAAGATGGGACCGCTTGTCTGAATTAGCTAAGGAGAACCTGAGGAACCTTGGCAAAAAAGCACTGGAAAAATCAAGGCGAGTGAAGAGATGAAATCACTAACCAACAGTATAGCAGTCACTCCTGTATTTATTCCTATTTTTAGTTGCTCACAGAATTCAAGATGTGATTTTGATGTAGCACTCAAAAACATCCCTCTGGTTCCAANNACTATGAACCTGGAATAGACGATCCTATTCTCCCGGAGGATCCCGGTGAAGTCCCATATGTCCCTGATGATGAAAGTGATGAGGAGGATGATTTCATATGATTTCCAGCGGCAGAGTATTGACGCTGGATGAATTCGTCCTGAAGCCCCTTTCAAGGAGAACTAAAAAATTCATGAGCTTATGTGATTTCTTTAGGGAGAAGACTGGAAAATACCCAGTATCCGGATACCAGGTATTTGACTTCATTCATGAAACCACCCTCCCGTTTGAGTTGCGGCACTTCAAGCTTCTTTCAGAAGAGCAGATATTGTCAGCATTCTGGAAGTGGCAGAGAATTATGGGTATACCAAGAGAAAAAGTTTGAGAAGAAAAATGACTGGTGGAGTGCAGTTAATGATTTTAATCAAGAATTAAGGAATTGGATTATCAATTACCTTTATTTTCCATATCACAGCTATGCAACTATGAAGAATTTAAGCAAAGTTCAGACCCGAATAGATGGAAAACTGGATCTTTTTGTATATGTTAAATGCCCCTATTGCGGCAAATTCACTTCAATAAGCAGAGNNAACTCATCAGAGTGCCCTCACTTTGAAGACTACACACTTTTCAAAGAAGAAAAAAGCAGTTTCAGTGAGATTGAGAGTCCTGATGAAAGAGTAATGATGGTCGAATCCACATTCAGAAGAGATGGCAGCAGGAATCTTATTTTGACTATTAACAGGACTGGTGAAGTCGTAGAATCTGAAGAGGGGTTCAACCTTATCACAGATGGAAAATTTGAAAGCTTTCTGAAGATGGGAGATTTGTCAGAAATTTTCCAGGATTACCGTGAAGAAGACGGTGAATACATAAAAGGTGATTGAAATGGATGATTTCGTTAGGACTGTTGGTGAGAGATCCCTGACAAAACTGTATGATGAGGCAACAACACTGATATCAAAAGGTACCTTGTTTAGAAATGTTGTTCAGTTGAAGAATGTGCTTACAGCAATGGATCTGGTTCTGGAACCTTTATCCAGGGCCAATGTAGAATACGTTACTGCTCTATCAAGGATAAGGGAAAAACTTAAGGATGCAGAGGCAAAGGAAGGTAAGAGAGCGATAGTTGATTCGGTGCCAGCAATATATGCAGTGCTCACTGAATGGTTCAGACAGCTAAACTATGTGATTGACGATAACAACCTACTTTTCTCATCGTCAATGGTTTACCAGGAGAACGATCCTGAAAAGTGGGAGGCAGAAGATGACAAGACTCCCCTTTGAGGATCCCATGTATTCAAGGAGCAAATACGATACCTGGCTAATGCCATGGATCCGGAAAAGAATTGCAAGGAACATGGATATACTTGGACTATTTGTTGGACCCCGAGGAAGCGGCAAGTCTTATTCGGCACTGGAGCTTGCTTACGTCTGTGACGCAACATTCAACCAGGGAAGGGTAATGTTTGATGTAACTGATTTCGTTGATTACGTTGTTGATGGGAATCTCAAAAGGGGCAACTCAGTCATATTGGACGATGCGGGGGTATTCATGAACGCAAGGGACTGGCAGACAGTTCAGAATAAGGCCATATCCATAGTTGCGCAGTCCTTCAGGTACAGAAACCTCATAACATTCATCACAGTGCCTAAATGGAACTACATAGACGCACAGACAAGAGGCCTAATCAACATTTTCTTTGAGGCCACAAAAGAGCAGGGTGTATTCAAGGTGAAACTCCCGGAACCGAACCCATTCAGGAGAGGGGAGGATTTTCTCGTATACCCAAGAGTGCAGGTACCAAACAAGGGCCTTCGTGCAAAGACTATTACAGTCAAGACAATCAAGTTCAACCTTCCACCTCAATGGCTAATCGACGCTTATGAGAAGAAGAGAGATGGAGAGATAAGAAAGAAGCAGAAGGAGGTGCAGAGAATGCTGCATGCAATGGCAGAGAAAGAAGAAGATGCCCCAAAGCCTAAGAAGAACATTAATCCGAACTCACTTCATAACCTTAAAAGAGGTACCAAAATTCCTGGGCGAAACCTTCCCGAAAGCTCCCCAAAGAGTTTCCCGATTGAAACCAAGTAATTTTCTTAAATTTTCCCGATTCCTAGGTTCCCTGACATGTTACATACATTTAAAACGCACAGGGTAAACTTCTTAACTCTTCTCAAGCATTTCTAAGATCTCTGTTTCAACCTAATAACTAAGTAGGTAGCTAGAATTAATGTGCTAACCGAAAATTATTTACTAAAAAGTCATTATCTACCTTATGCCAAAAACCGATTTTTTACTTGAATTGGATAAGAAGACTTTAAGGGATATTGCCCAGAAGGAGGGGCTCAAAACTGTTCCAAAAAACTACGATAAGGAGGATTTTGTTAAATTTCTGGAAGGCGTTTTAACAACTGAGAAGATAAAACGATACAGGGAAGAATACTACGAGAGGGAAACTGAAAGAGACATCCACATACATGAAAAGGTGAAAGAAAAAGGCTTTAAAACCGAGAGGGAAGAGGTGACTAAGATATCAGTGAACAGACATGAGGCAATTGTTAACCTCCAGAAGGAGAGGATAAGCAAAAAGGTCCTTGAAGAGATTGCGAACTACCTTCACGAACCTCTACCTACCGGTTCAGGCGTCAGACTGTACGACAACTTGAATGATAGGATGCTAAATGTTGTCAAGGAAATCTTCTTGGATAATAAGGAGGACAAAACGGGTAGGTATTTTGAGTTCAGATGCGCCAACTGGCTTGACCTCAACGAGAAGAGGATATCCAGAATCGAACTAAGGCACAAGTTCCCTAGGATTGGGGAAATAGACATAGTAGGTTTCAATGAGTATGACGATCCCCTAATAATGGCTGAATGCAAAGACAGACCTGTCTCTTTTGAGGACATTGACAAGTGGATGGCTAACTTGAATAAACTTCATGATGAGTTTCAATCCCTGGCAAAGGCCTATTTCTTTAGTTCAAAAGGTTATACCCAAGGCGTTGTTGACAGAGTTAAAAATAACCCTTATGTGGATCCTTACACGGGAATTCTAGAGATAAAGAGGGGAATTCTCTACAAGTATTATGTTTCTCTAAGGATCTATGATAACAGAGGAGATAAGTTTCTTAAGCAATTTCCATGAGTATTAAACCTTTAGGCTACCTTCCACGATCTTATCTTTATCCCATTAATCCTTAGTCTTTTACTTATGGTGTTCGGAGCTACTCTGTATTCAGTTGCAAGAGCCTTGATTGATTCACCATTTTTGTATCTCTGGATGATTGCCTTCTCTGGGAGGTCCTTAAGAGGGCCATGCATTGGCTTTCCTGACCTTGTTCCGTGAAGCATCGCCCTCATGCGTCCTTCTGAAGTTCTTTCTACAATAAGATTTCTCTCAAATTCTGCCACTGCACCAAGAATCTGGAAAAGCATCTTTCCCATCGGTGAGCTGAGGTCAATGTTCTGGTCCAGAAATATAATGCTCACCTTATGAGCCTCCAGGAAGTTCATGGTTTCAATAAGATCCTTGAGAGATCTTCCCCATCTGTCAAGCTTGGTGCAAATCACCAGATCTATCCTTCCCTGTTCCGCCAGCCTAAGTATTTTTCCTCTCTCTGGCCTCTGGTTCGATGCACCTGATAACTTTTCCTGGAATATTGCACCTTCGACCGCTGGAATAAGGCCATAATCTGTTATGTATCTCTGGATCCTCTCCACCTGGGATCTCAGATCCTGGTCACGGGTAGAAACCCTTGCATACCCTACAACACGTCTCTGTATCTCGTTGCCCATGTTTCATTTTCATAATAATATGGTAGATAACCATAACGTGAAAGGTCAAATCTTGCAATCTTTCATTGAGTGCAGAGACATTAATTCAGTTAAGTTATAAGTGAGGAATTAGCAAATGCCAAAACCTCAATAACCAAGTTTCCGGAATAAGGACAATTACGAAGTCAAGAAAGAGTTCTATCAAAGAAATACTTATTCTCTTATTAACGAAAATCAATATGCTTTGAAATCTAGCAATTCCTAACGAAACTATGGATAGCAATTCAGTTGTTGCCATTATTCCAAACAAAGATAAACTTTTGAAATGAAAATACGCTGCAACAATGAAAACGGGAAACAAAATAGAAAAAAATGTAACAATTCCTACAATATTACGAACCTCTTTATCTGGAACGACGGAATACATTACAGCAACTGCCTGTATCTCTGCTTCTTTTCTTTTCTTGGCTGAGATGCTCAAAGTTATGTTACGTTCTTTCGGGGCATAGTGAAATTTGTCTTGAATATCTGGATAAAGTCTTTTATTATTCATGCCTCGAGCGACTAATGATATGCCATATTCAGTTGTTATACCTTCTTCAAAATCTAGAGATAGACTTAATGTCTTATTTCCGAAAAACGAGAAAAAAATTAGAAAATTTGTATACTTATAAAAAGGAATTAATGAATTATAATAATAAACTCCGGATCCGGCCCATAAAAAATTATATGTAAGTTTCAACACCCTATAATCTCCGCTTTCTATTGAGTTGGGGAGGACAATTCCGCATATGTAAATTCGGTCAGAATCCAATTTGGCTAAAATTACGTCATCAACATATTGTTTGAGTTTTTCCTTAGTGAGGAATGGAATCAGGTTGCCCTTATCGTCTGTAACACTTAACTCGTTTCTGAAATCTTCCATTTCAAAATAAAATTCTTTTATTGGTTCCTTTCCCACATTAAATAATGTAATTATTTCTGTAACTTCCTGCTTTCCTAAACTACTCTGATGCTTAACGATAATTCTACGTGATATAACATCCAATTCCTTGGGGGAAATAAAAATTTGAATCACCAAAGTAGAGATATATGCTACTTCTTCTTTCTTAGATCTATAGTCTCTACTTTACCATCTGCTAAAGTAACTTTAACAATTTCCGGAACCAAATTATAACGAATATTCTTGCGCTTATCTTTATTTTTGGAAAGCTTTACTTTTATTTTTTTTGCAGAAGCTAAATCAGAAAAGTACATCGAAGTCATAATGTTATAACAGGCTTTGGGACAATAT
>DAQB01000020.1:0-1464 GCA_002502705.1 Thermoplasmatales archaeon UBA582
GCTGTTATCGACGATAATATGGTATCAGCAAGAGCCTGGCCAGATCATCCACAATGGATGAGAGAATTCATTAAAATTCTGAAAGCCAGGTACCCGCCATAAATACGTTTCCATTCTTAAAAAGTAGGATTAACGATTTGATATATCTGCTAAAGGTGAAGCAATGACTAGAATATTGAATAAACTCAGGGAAACAAAGACAGTTAATGTTACGTGTCCAATCTGTGGAGAGACTTTTGGAGTGGAATTCAACCCAGCAATTGATGGAAGCTACTATCATGCAATCAAGAATGATGGAACCAGAATCCGTGGAATCAGTATTATTCATATGAGAAGCGAGAGAAATCTCAAGTGTCCTTATTGCGAACACAAGTTTGTAGAGAAGAGAGAATGGCTATGACTAATGAATCCCATAATCATAGGTCCTGGGTCACTTCACACACGGAATACCCCAATTGCTCATTTTAAATTCAATTTTCGACATTCCAAATGGGGATCTGCAAGCGCTGTTAGAGTCGGCCGAATTGAGTATTTATCTGCCCAAATTGCATGACCAGGCAAAATTTTCTCATAAGGAAGGGCGAGGTAGATGGTTTGCCGTTGATTATGGACCAGTCATTATCTTCTTTTCTTACAGGAGCACTTGCCGGAACAACTACGATCTTTATCGTACTAATTGCACTTTATTATGGCACATCTGGAAACACAAGCTCAATGGTGTTCGTATACGGTATCGCGACTTCTCTTATAGTGTATGTAGTGTATATGATTTATCTTGAATTTATTTCCAGATCTCCCAGAAGTCTTTCATAATGAACCAGGGTCAGAAATGAGTAGTATGTGTTTCAGTGTGTATCTGTGCACATAAATTTCTCTCACCTGATGTGGAGTGGATTTCATACGGTCCTCTCAAACGGAAGGTAATTGCTGGAAAAGCAGAATATGTCAAAACAATGATTAGAGCTTATCAAGATACACCGGCAAAATTCCATATCCTGAACATGGTCTCGGATTTAGATAAAGGAATAGTGATAGTGGAATTGGAGCTCCTCTCACGAAGATCCATCGATGTGTTTGAGTTTGAAAATGGCTTGATAAGAAGAGAAAGAGAGTACTACGATGACACTCTCTGGTTGGATTCCGGGGTAAATCCTAGAGATGCAACCTGAGGCTGACTTTAAAATGTGATATGCAGATTATTCATACAATGGACAGATCGGATTTACATAAGAAGTGTTTAACTTAAATTCAAATAGTTAATTTGGGGATCAGAAAGTCAGACTTGAAAAGCTGAGCTACCTAAGTTTTTAGGGATTCGAGTTTCTTGACTAATTCTTCTAAAACCAATCGCTTTTTTTCGCTACTTAGCCGAAAAACAGTTTTAATAATTGCTTGGTTGGTGATTGTAAAAATGTAATTTAACTTGATTACACTGTTTTGGGCTGCTCCTTCGTCTGTAGAGAT
>DAQB01000020.1:1473-2633 GCA_002502705.1 Thermoplasmatales archaeon UBA582
GCAGGCCGAATTTTTGAGTCTTCTCCGTCGGTGAATTTGACCCTTGTTATTATTATGTCTCCAGACTCATGCACGCTCCCATCCAGAGTAATCTCCTTCTTCCCACAATTCTTTCATTTTGGCTTCTTGAGGCTTTTGCACAAAAATGTCAAACTCTCTAGTTTCCTCTTCGTTCTTGATAAGATTGAGTATTGTTTCGTTATATGTTTCTAGAGGATGTTTCTTTATCTGCTTAAGAGCTTCAACTACAGACCTGTCTAGCTGTATTGTTGTTACTTCAGTTTTCGACACTATTTATAATCTGTAACTAGCATATAATGATTTATGTATAGATGCTTGTTAAGTTATATCTGTTGTTTCCGCCAGAAGGAAACCACAGGATTTACTATGCGAATGAATTTCTGGAAATAATAGGCCAGTACTATTCTTGTATAATTCTATTAATAAAAGGAATAACAGAAGTACTTGAATAATGCTTCAACTCTTATAAGTACCTGTGGGGCATGTGGAATTCAAGCCTGATGAAAATAAAACCGCCATGGCCCGGCATGAGGTAGCTGACAAAGAGACACCGGGAGAATAAATTGAAACTGTCCTGCGATCTTTTAAAGTTGCAGAGAGGTGCACTCAGTGGACTGACTTATATTTCTAAGTGGACCGGCCTGGATGTAATTAATGTTTTAAGGCAATACTAAATTTATCATAAAAACAGAGATAGCATAATCAGTAAAACCCGACATTTCTAGGTACTCTGTGAAAGCATTGTCTTTCATTCCAGCAATTCTAAGTATTTGGGAGGTTCTAAAATTCTGTTAACGTCTATGTCATGTTCGGCAGCATACTTGAGGACGTCTTGAGTATTCCATGTGACAATGTAGTCAATACTGACAGATTTGGCTATAGAAATCATGTACCAATCGTTTCCAACATCTTTTATTGCTGTAGGATCTATTGTAAGATTCTCGGTTTTAACGAAATTCAGTTGCATAACGTAAGGATCGAGTCTTGAGTTTAAATACTCAGTTCTAACATTACCTAATGCACGAAATACATCGCCTTCTTTCTTTCCGCTCAGTGAAATCTTCTCAATCATATCTGGGTCTAAATCAAGAAGTCTTTTCAATTCGCCGTAGAGTATATCGCATGTAAATGCTTTATCA
>DAQB01000140.1 GCA_002502705.1 Thermoplasmatales archaeon UBA582
CTTCCGGAGGAGAGGGCCAGAGCTGGCTTATTCCTTGCATACCAGACGCCAGTAGCAGTTCAGGGTGTCAAACTTTCCACCTTTCTTAGACTTGCTTACAATCAGCTTCATCCGGATGAAAAGATAAAAATTCAGGATTTTCACGCACTGCTCAAGAAATACATGAATGAGGTTGGCCTGGATGAGACTTTTATCTCAAGGTCAGTGAACGAAGGTTTTTCCGGCGGTGAAAGGAAGCGAGTTGAAATACTGCAGATGATGATATTAAGGCCAAAGTTCGTGGTACTGGATGAAATTGACTCTGGACTTGACGTGGATGCTTTGAAAATGGTGGCAGATGAGATAAGGAAATTCTATTCAAAAGATGTGGGATTCCTTATAATAACACATTACCAGAGAATCCTGAAGAATGTAGAGCCTCAATTTGTCCATGTTCTTGTTGATGGGAAAATTGCCAAAGAGGGCGGAAACGATATTTCGCTCAAGATCGAGGAAGAAGGGTATGACTGGATAAGGAGTGCATAAAAATGGTAGTAGAATATTCAAGAGAAGAGGAACTGGAGAAGCTTGTAAAAGAATTAAAGACTGTGAAGAGTTCGGACTGGGAATTTCATGATGTCAACCGTCCGGTTTATTCAACTGGAAAGGGTCTCAACAGAAAGGTCGTTGAGGAGATATCTGAGATCAAGAAAGAACCTGATTGGATGCTGCGTCTCAGGTTAAAGGCTCTTGAGGTTTTTGAGTCAAAGCCGGTACCAACATGGGGTCCTGATCTGTCAGGTATTGACTGGGAGAATACATCTTATTATAACAGGCCGGACGAGAGAAAGACAAACAACTGGGAGGATGTCCCTGATCAGATCAAGGAAACTTTCCAGAAACTTGGTATACCAGAAATGGAGCAGAAATATCTTGCAGNNAAAAGGTATGGGAAGATAAGGGCGTTGTCTTTCTGGATCTGGATTCAGCGGTTCAGAAATATCCGGATCTTGTTAAGGATTATTACTGCAGAGCTGTGCCAGTAAGTGACAATAAATTTGCTGCGTTGAATGGAGCTGTTTGGAGCGGAGGATCTTTCCTATATGTTCCAAAAGGTGTCCAGATAGATATGCCTCTTCAGACATATTTCAGGATGAACGGGGAATCGACCGGGCAGTTTGAGCATACTATTGTTGTTGCTGATGAGGGATCTAAAGTCCATTATATAGAGGGTTGCACAGCCCCAAGATACGATAAAAATTCCCTTCACAGTGCAATAGTTGAAATATATGTCAAGAAGGGAGCAAAAGCCAGGTACACCAGTGTACAAAACTGGTCTAAGAGTGTTTATAACATGCCAACCAAGAGAGCATGGGTCGACCAGGATGCAAACATGGAGTGGGTAGGAGGTTCTCTCGGTTCAAAAGTTACTATGCTATATCCATCCTCATATCTCAGGGGACCAAGGGCAACTGCATCGAATCTGAATATTTCACTTGCCGGCCCTGGAACAGTAAAGGATACTGGTGCGAAGGCAATTCATCTTGCTCCATATACCACGTCAAAGATCGTCGCGAAGAGTATCAGCATCGAAGATGGTAAGGCAATTTACAGGGGACTGCTCAGGGTGAACAAAGGTGCAGTAGAGTCGAAGAGCAAGGTTCAGTGCGATGCCCTTCTTATCAATGATGAATCTGCTTCCCTGACTTTTCCGCATGATGAAATATATGACCCTACAGCAACATTTTCACATGAAGCATCGGTTGGAAGAATTGGAACGGATGAACTGACCTACCTACGATCAAGGGGATTGTCCGAGGATGAGGCATCTTCGATGATTGTTCTTGGTTTTCTTGACGATGTAATGAGAGAAATTCCAATGGAATTTGCTGTTGAAATGAACCGTCTTATTAAACTGGAGATGAATAAGCTCGGCGCAGTAGGATGATCCAATGGAATTAATTGAAGACGTCATAAAGAAAAGGTTTAACGATTCTTCTTTCGAATACAGAGCGCACTGTTTCAGGGAGTTTCTGAAATCACCTGTGAGGACATTTAAGGAAAGCCCGACTATAAAGGATTATGTACCTCTCGATGAGGAGGATTTAAACAACCTTCTTCTCGATTATGAGGATTACGCGGCTCCACCAGATATAAAAATGGAATCAGATATCCTGTTTGTTAATGACCACATTGAATTCGTTTCAGAAAAGTTAAAGGAGAAGGGTGTTCAGGTAAATGATCTTCTATCTGTTGCCTCAGAACCCTCCAATCCATTGCGGCCCTATCTATATACCTATTTTGGCCTTGACCGGGAAGAGTTTCTTCTGAATGCAACCTGGAAGAACGGATATTTCATTCACGTACCAGAAGGGTTAAGGGACCTCGAAATAAACATCGTCGTATTAACGGATTCCAGTAATCCCAGTGTGTTGAAAAATCTTGTCGTGGTAGGCGATGATTCAAATTGCGTTGTCAAAGATTCTTACATTAATTATTCCACTGGTAGGAGCATTCAGGGAAAGACCGTCTATATACATGTTGGAAAGAGAGCTCACCTATCCTATCATTACATTCAGGAGAAGTCTGCGGACGTGACTGATCTTGCATTTGTCAAGTCGTTCCTTGAAGACTATTCGGAGTTCACTTTTTATCACGTTAACAGGGGTGGTTCAAGGGTTATTTTCTCCAACCTTTCATTCCTGAAAGGCGATGGATCTAACTTCAGAACTTTTGGCGTGAGCTACAGTGACAATGAACAGCGTTTCGACATAAGGGACAGCAGTTTCCAGACTGGAAAAGCATGCAACGCGGATATACAGGTAAGGGGTGTAGTGAAGGGGAAGAGCCTTACTATTCACAGAGGTAATATAGATATTGAAGAGATGAGCGTAAAATCAACTGGATTCTATGATTCCAGAATACTCCTCCTCTCAAAGGATGGCTATGCGAACAGCAAGCCTGGACTGATAATAAGAAATAACGACACCAAGTCAAAACATGCATCTGCCATCAGCAGCCTGGACAAGGAGCAGATATTTTACCTTAGATCAAGGGGTATACCGGAGAAACTGGCAAAAAGCCTTATGACGGAAGGTTTCTTGCTTGCAAATCTTGAAAAATCCAATGACCCTGAGATGGAAGAGAAGGTCCATAGATATTCAGAGGAGATCCTCCGTGAGCCTGATTCCTGAAAAAATCAGGAAGGATTTCCCTATTTTCAGAAACAACCCAGATCTAATTTATCTCGACAATGCTGCGACCACGCAGAAGCCGGATTCTGTAGTAAGATCCATAGTCAATTATTACGAGAATTTTTACAGTAATGTTCACCGCGGCGTCTACAGGATATCAGAAGAAGCGACATCAATGTATGAATCTGCAAGAAAAAATGTGTCGGACTTCATAGGAAGCGGGGATCCAAGCAATATTGTTTATACTAGAAATACGACTGAATCGATTAACCTTTTATCATACACAATTGGAAGAAAACTGAAGAAAGGCGACAGAATCCTTCTCACAGAAATGGAGCATCATTCCAATATTATACCATGGTATTTCCTTAAGGAAGCTGGAATAAAGATAGATTTCGCAAAGGTTAAAGAAGATTTTACGCTGGATTATGAGGATTTTGCAAGTAAGCTGTCGCCGGAAACGAAGATTGCGTCTTTCACACATGTTTCAAATGTCCTCGGGACAATAAACGACGTCAGGGAACTTACAAGTATGTGTCACGAAAATTCTACTATTGCTGTTGTTGACGCTGCCCAGTCAGTTCCGCATATGAAAGTTGATGTTGGAAAGATAGATTGCGATTTCCTTGCTTTTTCCGGGCATAAGATGCTGGGGCCTTCAGGAATTGGAGTGCTTTATGGTAAAGAAGATCTTTTGACAGAAATGAGACCGTTTCTGGGAGGAGGAGAAATGATTCGAGAGGTCGATTATACGAATGCAACATGGAATGATATTCCCTGGAAATTTGAAGCGGGCACCCAGAACGTTGAGGGCGCAATCGGGCTATCCTCGGCTATGGATTATCTTAAAAGTCTGGGAATGGAAAATGTGATGGATCATGAAAGAAGATTGATCAAGCACCTTTTCGCAAGGGCAAATGAGATAGACAACCTGATCTCTTTTGGTCCTTTAGATCTGGAAAAAAGAGCAGCGGTGTTCAGTTTTAACATAGGAGATGTTATCTCCTATTCACTTGTTGAGGCTGCTATCAAAAAAAATATCAAAATATCAAACTCAATCCATCCTCACGATGTTGCAGCTTTTATGGATCATAAAAACATTGCAGTGAGATCGGGCCATCATTGCGCCATGCCTTTGATGGGACATCTCGGAGTTGCTGCAACTGCGCGTGCCTCGCCATATATTTACAACACAATTTCCGAGCTTGATTTATTCATGGATAGCATTAGGGATTGCAGTATGGAGATGAAAAGATGACTGATGAAAACTCCGCGGAATTCATCCTGGATCATTATAAAAACCCGAGGAATCATGGCGTAATCCAGAACCCATCATCTTCTATCACAGAGATGAACCCCCTTTGTGGCGATACTGTTCATTTTACTGTGCTAATAGAAAATGGAATAATGAAAGATATAAAGTTCATTGGGCAGGGTTGTTCCATAAGCCAGGCTTCAGCCTCAATTCTTTCTGAATATGTTCTTAATAAAAACATATCTGATATCAAAAACATGACAGAAACAGATTTTCTTGGTCTTATCGGCATGGACCTGGGACCGAATAGAGAGAAATGCGCCCTGCTTTCCCTGAATGCTTTAAAAAAGATCCTTGATTCTTATTAATCGATTCAATAATTGAACTTCTTCTTTATTTCCGGGAGATTGAGAATATTTCCAGCCTGCAATATCAAGTCAGTGGCAATCCGGATCTGGGAGGTGTCATCGCGGAACCTTACGGTTACGGTTTCTGGATTTTTAAGACTGTCATAATCAAAAGTGACACATACCGGTGTACCTATTTCATCCTGTCTGGCGTACCTTCTACCAATAGAACCTGACTCGTCATAGAAAGCATATGAGTCCTTGAGGATATATTTAGCGAAGAATTCCCTTGCCCTGCCGTCTATCCCATCCTTCTTCTGGAGCGGCAATATAGCGCATGAATACGGTGATATATCTGGCGGCAGCCTCAAATATTTGTTTCCATTTTCTCTGCTCAGGTAATTTACTGAAAGTATGGAAAAAATTAATCTGTCTACACCAAGGGCTGGTTCGACTATTCTGGGAACTTCTTTTCCGTTTCCTGTATCCACTGTCAGGTCCACCTTGCTGAATGTTGAATGCCGTGTCAGATCATAGTTGCCGCGATCCGCTATACCCTGTACTTCGACCCACTCTTCGCCGATTTTCACCTCCGCATCCCATGAATCCCTGGAGTAATGAGCTCTCTCATCCGGATCGTGCTGCCTGAATCTCATCATTGACTTTTCTATTCCGGATGATATAAGGAGATCTGAACAAAAACCGATAAAGAAAGCAAGTGCCCTGTTGGAAATAATACCCCTGGAAATCATATCAAATGGTGATATTTCCATCTCTTCCATACCACTGGGTTTGATTGTTATTTTTTCCTTGCTGATGCTGTAATAATCATTTGTGTCATTTGGAGGATAGTAGGCCTCAAGTTCAAGCTGAGTGAATTCCCTCATTCGGAGCAGGGCCTGCCTGGGTGCAACCTCGTTCCTGTAGCTTTTGCCTACCTGGGAAACATAGAGAGGGAGTTTTCCCCTGTTAAAGTTAAGCAATAGAGGGAAACCGAGCATCATTCCCTGTGCAGTTTCAGGCCTTAAGTAAAGATCCTGGACCCTGCTATCGTTGCTCGTAAGCTGGAACATCTGTTTTGCAGAGTAGAATTTTGTGATCTCAGAACCGCAGGTCTTGCAAAATACCTTTTCATGCTGTTTGTTTGTGAGAAAGGAATCAAAATCTTCTCTTCTCACTCCCAGAGACTCTAATTTGAATCTCGACCCACAGTTGGTGCATTCCGCGGCAGGATCTGCAAATTTTTCAAGATGACCGGATGCCTGAAAGACTACTTCCGGCGCTAGGGTTGGTGTGTCTATGAAAATGGCGCCAAGTTTTCTGTATGATGATGTCCACTTTGAGAGTATCTTCTCCTTCATTGCAGTTCCAAGGGGGCCATAATCATAAAAACCAGCGAACCCACCGTATATTGAAAATGATGGCCAGANNTGCTGAACGAAGACCAGAAGAAACCCCTTCTCTTTGCCAGTTCAGTGATTTCTTCGACCCTGTCCATTAAAAGAGCCTCATTATGTTCAGATCATATAACATTCCAAAAGGTTTGTTATCGCCCTCAATTATTGGGATCTGGTTAAAGTTACCCTTAAGCATGACTGAGATTGCACTGGAAAGCCTTTCGTTTTTGTAGGAAACCTTCGGTTCCTTGATCATAACGGAATCAACATTATAGTCAGGTATATTTACTAGGTTTTTCTGGACAGCATACTGGACAAAGTTCTTCAGGCCAGTCCATGTCCAGGGGTCCTCATCTTCGTCCATTCTACCCTCGGACGACACGCTGTTTCGCGTGAATTCTATTTTGTCGAATATGTCCCTGTCTGTAACAAGGCCAACCATTTTTCCCTCTGTATCGATTACGACAAAAACATATGTTCCTGAAATCCTGAGTACGTTGAAAAGGACTTTCAGCGGCGTTTCGTTCCAGACTGGGATGACCTTGTCAACGAAAATTTCGCTTATTTTCTTGTCACCAAATAACTTAGCAGCTTCAGGCAAAAGATTTTGAGGTGTCACTATGCCAACTACCTTCCTGCTTTCATTCACAACTACAAGATGCCTCTTTCCCTCCTTTACCATCTCCTTTGCAGCCTTTGAAATTGGATCAGTTTCGCGTATTGGTTCTGGAGTTCTCATCACAATAGCTGTTTGAGTCTCTTCAACGTTTTTGAATATGTCCCTTCTGCTAAGTACACCAGCATATTTACCCTCTGAATCTACTATTGGCATCCCAGTAATGTTGTTTTTTGTAAGTATCTTCACAGCTTTTTCAACACTGCTTGGGACAAAACATGTTATCGGATTCTTAGTCATTACCTCTGCTACGGTGATTGGCATGACAAGTTGATATTCACCAAATATTAAATGATTGCCAAGGAAGATTAAGTCAAAAATTGCTCAAATTAACTATTTTATCGCAGATACGATTAAATATATTCAGTATGATTTAATGACTTATTATGGAAAACTATGAAGTAATAAGCAGGATAGATAAAAAAGATGGCGGAAATGACAAAATTGAACTGATAGCCATAAATTATATTGAACCAACAATAGTAAAGGTAGATGCTAATGAAGATATTAAGAAGGGTGGAATTCTTCAGGTAAATGGAAATGAAGTATATTATTCCGGTAAATTAATTGGTCAAGTGAAATTAGCCAAATCCGGGAAAGATATCAAGGTTAGCACTGATTATGATATAAAATACACTGGAGGTTATTCACTGGATGGGAAGACTGTTTATCTGGATGAGCACTTCCCACCGGTTCTAAATGTTGCTGGAAAGCAGATTGATGCCAGAAAGACTATCGGGCTACACCATGAACTTCCGGAAAAATGGATGGCTGATGAAGATTATGAGTACCCGTATGCACATGAGGTAGCTACCGGGATAGAAAAGAAATACGTTGAATCATTGGGAGTTACCTGGCAAGATTATTGCAGAGAAGTTGATAAGAATCTAAGACAGGTCTACAGACGAACTTTAGAGAAATCACCACCTTCCCTGGATCTTGCCCCCTATCTATATTGCAGGGATAGAGAGGCTTTGGGTGAAATCAGAAAAAGCGAAGATTTATGATTTCTATATCCTTCTCGCCTGGTCTTTGAATTTTAGGTCTCTTCAAATCGTTGAGAGCAGGCAATAAGCTAGCGCGATATTATAGCGAAGGGACTCAGTGGAACTGTTCAATAAGCTTCCGAGATTTTATAATTTGAGATAAATAGTACAGATCACCAATGCAATCCCAGCTGGGATCAACTCAAAAATGGTACTTCAAGAAAAGAGAAGATGTGGATTCAGAACTGAGGAACAGCAAAAGAAGGCGATATGGTTTACATGCCATAATGCAAATCGTTTTCCCGGACCCACATGAAAATTCGGTGACTTCCTACATTAGAATTTCCAACAAATATATTGAGGTCAAAACATATAATTTAAAATGACGAGAAATATTTAAGTCTACTATTTTGTTTATTATATATGATAATTTAATATTATCCGGAAATATTGGCTTGCCAATATGGAGTACAGAGGTTCTTGAAAATTACGCAATCATAAGACTAAAGAATAGATTTCCAAAGAGCCTTAATTTACCAAGTTTTAGCTTTAATTTGGAGAGCAAGTTCTTTTTTTCTATTTTAAAAGATGGCCAACTTTATATGTACAGAAACCTCGGCAAGAGCCTCTCTGAAATTGAAAGTTTTAATCTGAAAAGAACAAAAGAATTCCAAGATTATGAAATGAACATTGTACAGAACTCTGTACTGCAGATAAGTGTTAAAGATGATGCGTTTGTCTTCTTCAATCGTATGAACTCTTTGAAAGGCTGCCGAGTTAATCCCAATATCCTTTCTAATTCACAGGATGCATATATTCAGACAGATTTTTCTGATGAAGCCAGAGAGCGGGTCTCAAAATTATTACTGGATTTAATGAGTTCAAACAAAACCGGGGTGGAAATAATTGCATTCGGAAAACATTCTGGTGGAATTCCGTATTTGTTAAAACTCTTTAGAGATTTTGGAGGTAAATTAAGTGATTTCTTTCTTATCAAAACCGAATGGCACTTGAATATAATATCCAGGGAAAAAGAAAACAGCGGTGTATTTTTGAATGAGGGAAAATTCGTTCCAAAGTACTTTACAAATACTGATAAGGATATTCTTATCTTTAAACTTGAAACACCGAACTACAAGGAAAGCCATTCATTGAAAGTATTTTCAGAAGGGACAAATATTGTTGAAATGGAGGCAAACACTACATTCTTCACAGATTTTTACAGAGAGGTTATAGAGACCTATTATGGTACCATCTTCTTCGAGGCAGAAATATATGGTAATGTAATGACGTCTTATTACATAATAGATGAAAACCTGTCATCAGCTTTCCTATCAGGATTGCGGAGACATTGGAGTATACCCAAGCGTAAAGATCATCATAATGTACTGGTAACAGCAATGAATTTAACTAATCTGAAAGTTCGTGAAGATCAAGATTAGTCAATCAATATGAGAAATTGTTGTTCAACCAACCCTGAAATTAAATCCTGGATCTCTTTTGCAAATTATGCTCCGGTCGGGATTGGTATCAGGCGGTTCATATTACTCCAATCCTAACGGATCAGGGTATATAAAGAAAAATTTTATCGGAGTAAATATATATTTCTGAAAGGCAGATCGAATGATCTCTGATCTTTTTTCCATGCCATCCATGATCCATTCCAGGAGAATGAACTCATCCATTCTGCATACATTCAGTTCTCCATCACCCTCATGGTATAATTTCACCTTTTAAGATTTCCATCAGCCTTAAATCGCTTTTTATCAATTCCTGTGACTATTCTTAGGATATTTAACTAACAGTTATAAGAAGTCTAACTGTTAACAAAAAGTGCATTGTTAAAAAGATAAGGCTTGTTGAATAGGTTCCCTCTATTTTTCGAATTGTGGGTTAATACCTATTGGGCTTAAATTTTGCATAAAGGCCACTTAAAAAAATAATTATTACAACGGCATATAACAAATCCTTTGTTGTTGTTATAACATCCCCCTGATACTTCAGAGGAAAGTATGACGCAAAGGTGTATGCAATATAATTAACGTAATAATAGAATTCGTATTTGATATATGCCAACGTCAGTATTTGCTGAAAACTTTCACTGCCAATATTAGTTATGTAGCCATAGTAACTAAACGCCGCGATTATAACGTATAAGATTACAATTGCCACGAACCAACTTATGTATTTATTCAATAAGGATTATAGAATTGCAAGCTTAATAACTTTTCTTAACACTATACAAACAGCTNNGAAACAGCCAAATATTAATATTATTAATATTACATTAACTTAAATGGTTGGCAGAGAAAGCTTCAAACCTGAACACATGACTGTGCGTGAGCTGTTATCCAACAGTTATAACTTTTACACAATTCCTGAATATCAGAGACCATTCAAATGGACCAGACAAAATATTGAGAAACTTATTCAGGATATAAAGGAATCTATGGATACTGGAGAATACTTCATTGGTAGTATTATACTAGTAAAGAAACCAGATGGTTTTGACGTTATAGATGGTCAGCAAAGGTTAACAACCCTTACCTTAATCCTTTCGGCATTCTATCAAAAATATAAGACCAATGAGCTAAAGAAATGCCTCGTGGACGATGATCAAAATAAATTTAGAATAAAGGTTGCTCCTCGCGTCGACCAAAGAAATGAATTTCAAGAGGGTTTCCTTAGGGCCATCGTAGATGGAAAAGAACCTGATCCAGACAGACACAACAAATTCTCATATTCTTATTATTTAACAAAAGAATTGCTTTCCGAGAACGATTTGTACGACAATAAAGATGTAGCCAAAGATTTCTATAATTATCTTCTTGACAGTGTAAGCCTAATAAGAATTTACACTGAAACAGAGGGGTTCGCTGTAAAACTCTTTTACGTGATGAATACAACAGGCACAAGTTTATCGAACGATGAGGTTATAAAAGTCATTCTATACGATAAGCTCAATGACAAAGATAGAGAAACATTCATGGGTTCGTGGAGGGCAATTGAAAATGACCAAAAACAACTTAGTAATCTTTGGGGAACATTGGATAAGCTTGAGAGAATTTTTACACTTTACTCGTACTATTACCTGGGCGAAAAGCCTAGAACTATTGTATATGACACTTATGCAAAGATGATAACAAAGGGCGAGAATCCCCTTGTAATCATAAACAAAGTGAAACAATTTACAGATAGCCTTATTGAGTTGCACAGGGAGCACTCAAAAGGAGACAGATATATAAGAGACGACAGAGTGCTCTACCCATTTTATTATTTATATGATTCTGTTTATTGGCAGTTAATTCTAGCTACAGCTATTAATGTTAATTATAGCAATGTTTCTGACTTAGCTCAGGAGCTTTTAAGGCTTTACTATTTAAACTGGATTTCAGGGCATAACTCAGCTAACATAAAGGATAGCTCCATAAAGGTTCTAAAACTCGTAAAGGATAATGAACTACTTTCTAAGATAATAAGCCTAGCTGAAGAGAAAATTAGAAACGAAGATCTTGAAAGACAGGCCTTTGAGAATCTGAATAAAGATGTTTATGTTGATAAGCCGAAAAACTGGTTGCGTGCCGTCTTATGCCTNNTTATTGAGTACGATCTGTATGATGATTCAGGCGCGGCTTATATTGAAAAATTTGGCATAGATTCGCCCTCTATTGATCATATACTTCCTAAGGATTGGAGATCAGTTCACTATTGGACTGAACAATGGAACGAAAGCGATGCAAATCAATTTATATATAAGCTCGGAAATATGACACTTATCTCTTTACCTAAAAATGAAAAAATTAGAAATCTTGACTTTATCTCAAAGAAAGGGCATTATTCAGGAACTATAGGCGATTCACGAGCTACTAGGTATAAAATAAACGATTCTATAACCAGACTTCAAAATTGGAATCGAGAGGGGCTTCAGAAAAGACAAGAGTGGATGGTAGACCGTTTAAAGAATATTCTAAAATCCCCTTAACTTAATTATTTAGTACTAAGTGAAACTTATTCAATCTTCCTAACCACAATTTCCCCATTAACTTCATAAAACCCAATATGTTCTGATCCAGTGGCATTTAACTTCTCTGCTATATCTTTCGGAAGGGTTATTCATAAAGATGAACCACGTTTTGATGTCTTAGTTACAGCTATGAGTTTGTCTGACATTTGGAGGATAAAGTCTATGGGCTCATTGCTTAGCGAAATTGCAGCAATGAAGAAAATACATTACAGAGTGGCCGAGCGGAATAAGAAATGGCCTCTCGGATTCATCAAGTGATATTATAACTGCAGGGTTCAGATTACAAACATGTTCAGGAAAAGGTATCCGTGATCTTACATATATTTTCTTAGCAATACGTAAAACCTTGCAAAATGTCATGGAAAACATTTATTATTTTTTCACTACATCCAATTGATTCTGCATATATTCACATCCCAAATCTCAATTGCCCTGGATTTGTTCAACCTAACAGCAGATCTAGTTCACTATCGATTTTGTGCCAGATAATCGATAATCATAAATTGTTTTCATCTCTATACGTCATATGAATGGTAATTTCAGTTCTGTTACAAATTTCATATGGAACGTTGCCGAATTACTTAGAGACGTATACAAAAGAAAAGACTATCCTGATGTAATATTGCCATTTACAGTTCTGAGGAGACTTGACTGTGTACTATCAGAATCAAAGGAAGAGGTGCTCACAACATACCAGAAATACTTAGGTATACTTGAAGATCCTTCCGCAGTTCTCATGAAAGCCTCCGGGCACAATTTCTATAACATTTCAAAATTCGATTTTAGTAAACTGCTCTCTGATCCAGCAAATATAAAGCAGAATTTCTTCGATTATCTCAATGGTTTTTCAGCGAATCTGACGGATGTAATGGAAAGATTCAAGATCAGGGATCGCATCTACTATCTGGCAGAGAAGGATCTCCTTTACAAAGTAGTCCAGAAATTCTCTGAAATTGATTTAGGGACTTCCACCATATCAAATCACGATATGGGGTACATCTTTGAAGAGCTCATCAGGAAGTTCAATGAGGCCAACAATGAAGAGGCAGGAGAGCACTTCACGCCAAGGGAAATAATCAGGTTGATGGTAGAAATTCTGATGTCCAAGGATCGGAAGAGACTGGAGGAACCTGGCATAATAACGACAGTGTATGATCCTGCCTGTGGAACAGGGGGAATGCTTACCGTGGCAAAGGATCATGTCATTTCAGAAATGAATGACAAGTCACAAATTGAACTCTTCGGCCAGGAGATCAACGATGAAACATATGCAGTTTGCAAATCAGACATGATAATAAAGGGAGAGAATCCTGATAATATAAAACCAAATTCAAGCTTTTCACATGATGGTTTTCCAGACATGAAATTTGATTACATCCTTTCAAACCCTCCCTTCGGAAAGGACTGGAATCAGGACAAGGGATTTATTGAGGAGGAATATGAGAGAGGTTTCTCAGGAAGATTCGGAGCAGGTTTACCAAGAATAGATGATGGCCAGTTTTTATTCCTGCAGCATATGATATCAAAAATGCATCCTCCAGAAACAGAAACAAAGACGAGGATTGCAATAGTGTTCAATGGCTCACCTCTTTTCACAGGAGATGCAGGGTCAGGAGAATCAGAAATAAGAAGATGGATCATCGAAAATGACTGGCTTNNGAAGCCATAATAGCATTGCCGGATCAGCTCTTCTACAACACAAACATCAACACTTATCTGTGGATTTTATCCAGTGTTAAGGAACAAGACAGGAAAGGAAGGGTCTTACTCATAGATGCAAGAGATATGAGCGATGATATGAAAAAGAGCCTTGGCCAGAAGAGGAAAGAGATATCTGATGAGCAGATAGAGGAGATCAGGAATCTTTACATCAGTGCCAGGGATGGAGAAAAAGTCAAGATATTTGACAATGAGGATTTCGGCTATAGAAAGATAACCATTGACAGACCATTAAGAATGAAATTCGTCATAAGCGAAGAGGGAATCTCAAAAGTTTCCTCAGATAAGGCATTTGACAAAGCAATGAACGGGAAGCAGAAGAAACTTGATCAACAATCACAGACCTCGGATATCATCGTGAATTTAATATCTCAGTTAAAGGGAATGGAATTCAGGACTAAAAGTGAATTTGAACAGAAAATATCATCTCTATTTCTAAGCAACGGAATGAAACTTTCGGCAACACAGAAGAAGGCACTTGTGAAGATATTTGGAGTCCGTGACGAGAATGCTGAGATATCAACAGGATCTGACGGAAAACCGGAAGCTGACACAGACCTAAGAGACTACGAAAATGTTCCGCTGAAGGAAGATATTAATGTATACTTCAATAGAGAGGTAAAACCCTTTGTACCTGACGCATGGGTAAACGAAAGTGTCAGGGATATTAAGGACGGAAAAGTAGGAAAGGTAGGGTATGAAATCCCATTTAACAGGTATTTTTACAAATTTGTACCACCCAGGCCACTGGAGGAAATCGATGCAGACCTAAAGAAACTTGGAAATGAAATAATAGATCTTCTCAAAGAGGTCACAGAATGAAGTATCAAAGGTATCCAGCCTACAAGGACAGTGGTGTTGAGTGGATTGGGGAGATACCAGAGCACTGGAAACTGACAAAATTGAAAAGTGTGTGCCACTTCAATTATGGTGATTCTCTTCCCACAGAGGATAGACTTGAAGGGGAATTCCCTGTTTTCGGTTCCAATGGGATTATAGACTATAATAGTCTTGCAAACACTGGATCCCCAACTATAATAATAGGAAGGAAGGGTTCTTACGGCAAACTATTTTATTCAAGTTTATCTGGTTTTGCAATAGATACTACTTTTTTCGTTAATGAAAAAACTTCAAAGGTAAATTTAAAATGGTTATATTACGTGCTTGGGATTCTTCACTTAGACATGTACTCCCTTGACACCGGAGTCCCGGGTCTATCAAGGGAAAATGCCTACGAAGAAATTATTGTCTTGCCAAGCAATGAGGAACAATTTTTAATATCGAATTTTCTAGATTCTAGAACAAACAGGATAGATATTTTAATTTCAAAACAACACAATATGATCGAACTCCTCAAGGAAAAGCGCCAGGCAATCATAACCAATGCAGTCACCAAAGGTCTTGATCCGAACGTGCCAATGAAGGACAGTGGTGTTGAGTGGATTGGGGAGATACCGGAGCACTGGAATATTCAAAAATTGAAACGTATTTTCCAAGTCTTAAATGGCTCAACACCAAGGAGTGATAATCCACTTTACTGGAATGGAAATATAATATGGGTGACCCCGGAAGACTTGAGTCTTACCGTAAGTCCTGTTATATGCAAAAGTTCAAGACAAATCACCGCGGAAGGCTATGACAGTTGCGGGACTAACCTTGTACCAAAAGGGAGTATAATAGTTTCCACAAGGGCACCAATAGGATATGTTAAGATTTCTGGAGTCGAATTATGCACAAACCAAGGATGCCGCTCATTGGTAAAGAAGACCGAGGCAAACGAAAACTACTTCTTCTATTACTTGTACTGCTTCGGGAGCGTTCTCAACTCACTTGGACGGGGTAGCACATTCGCCGAGTTAAGCAGTGAGAACCTTAAAATGTTTCAAATATCAATCCCTCCAATTGAGGAACAACTAACTATTACTCAGTTTCTTGCGTCTGAAACAAGTAAAATAGATGGTTTAATATCAAAACATTTGAAACTTATTGATCTTCTAAAAGAATACAAAACATCACTCATCACTCAAGCAGTTACGGGAAAAATAGATGTCAGGGGGTTTACTCTCCCAACCACCTCAAGCGATGCTAATCAGTGAGATAAGGTTATATTACTTACTCATATATTTTATTGAAATAATATGGATCTTTCAGAGAAGAGCATGGAATCACATATTGAAGGTTACCTTGTTAAAGATCAATCATATGTGAGGCGTATCTCTTCAAATTACGACAAATCCTTATGCATGGATAAGGAAAAGCTTATAGGTTTCATTCTTTCGACGCAGCCTGAAAAATGGGATAAGCTCAAGGAACAGCACAATGAACGTGTGTCCGAAATGTTCCTGAAGAGGGTGCATGAGGAGATCGAAAAACGCGGAACACTTGATGTTCTGAGGAGAGGCGTAAAGGATTACGGTGTATCCTTTGATCTTTTCTACCCCAAGCCTGAATCGGGGCTGAATGAAAATCTTATGAAACTGCATCAGGCAAATACATTCTCCGTGATCCGCCAGCTATATTTCAGTGAGAAGAACAACAAATCCATTGATATTGCAATCTTCATAAACGGATTGCCAGTGATTACATTGGAACTGAAGGATAGGTTGAGTGGTTCAGGATACACCGTGAAGGATGCTATTGACCAGTACAAGGGGCGCGATGTTCATGAACCTATTTTCAAGTTTGGCAGATGCCTTGTTCAATTTGCACTGGATGAGGAACTTGTCTACATGACAACAAAGCTTGAGGGTTCAAGAACGAGATTTTTTCCATTCAATAAGGGATATGAAGGAGGTTCAGGGAATCCTCCTTCCACTGGTTTCAGGACTGAATATCTGTGGATGGAGATACTCCCCAAGGAATCCTTGTCAGATATCATCGCCAATTTCATAAACTATCAGGATGTGGATGATGAGAATGGGAAACCAACAGGGGAGAAGAAGATCATATTCCCTAGATATCATCAGCTGGATGCAGTCAGAAAACTTGTCAACGCTTCCCGTGCCGGTACAGGCAGTAACTATCTGGTCCAGCACAGTGCTGGAAGCGGAAAGAGCAATACAATATCATGGCTNNNNAGGACAGAAAAGTTCTGGACAGACAGCTTCAGAAGACATTCCAGCAGTTTGAGCGTGTTTCTGGAACTCTGACAGGTATTGACAGGAGTTCAGCACAGCTTAAGGAAGCACTGGAAAAAGGCAGAAAGATCATAGTGACCACGTTGCAGAAATTCCCAAGGATTGTTGATCAGATCAGGGAACTGCCTGGAAAGAACTTTGCNNAATTATTGATGAGGCCCATTCTTCTACAACAGGCGAGAACAGCAAGAACATGAAACTTGTGCTGACTGCCAACGGCCTTGAGGATGCAGAGGAATCTGACACTGAGGAGGAGACATATGAGGATGTCATAGTAAAGGATCTGGAGGCAAGAGGAAGGCAGAGAAACGTCAGTTACTATGCATTTACGGCAACGCCAAAGGCCAAGACCCTGGAGCTGTTCGGGCAGAAGTTACCGGATGGACACTATGAACCATTCCATCTGTACACCATGAGACAGGCCATAGAGGAGGGATTCATCCTTGATGTTCTGAAGAACTACATGACTTACAAGACATATTTTTCACTGCTCAAGAAAGTGGAGGATGATCCAAGATATGAGGGCGCAAAGGCCAAAGCTCTCCTGAAGGCATTTGTCGATCTCAATGATCATGCCATAGAGAAGAAGGTGGAAATCATTGTGGAGCACTTCAATTCCAGCATAAAGAACAGGNNGGGGCAGGCCAAGGCCATGATTGTCACCAGATCACGTCTACATGCCGTAAAGTTCAAGATCGCAGTTGATTCATATATCCGAAAACATGGATACCGATTCAAAACACTCGTTGCATTTTCCGCCACTGTCCGAGATCTATCTGACGGACAGGAATACACTGAGGGCGGGATGAACGGCATGAGTGAATCCATGACAGCCGCAACATTCAGGAAGCCCGATTACAGGTTGCTCATCGTTGCAAACAAGTTCCAGACAGGTTTCGATGAGCCTCTGCTGTATGCAATGTACCTTGACAAGAAGCTGGCAGGGGTTGCCGCTGTACAGACACTCAGCAGGCTTGATCGGATATACGAAGGAAAAGAAGAACCGGTGGTGCTGGACCTTACCAATGATCCGGATACAATAGAACATGCTTTCGAACCGTATTACGGTCACACCACACTAAAGCATGGGACTGATCCAAACATACTCTATGATTTCCAGAGGCAGCTTTCTGACTTTCACATCTTTTCAGATGAGGATATAGAGAGGANNAGGAACAGGCAGGAAAAGCTCTTCCCTGTAATAGATGAGGTTGTCACAAGATTCAATGATCTTGATGTTTCAGAACAGGACAAATTCAGGAAACTTCTCAGAGATTACAACAGGACATATTCGTTCCTTTCACAGATAATAAGTTTCCAGGATATGGAACTGGAGAAACTTTACGCCTTTGGGAAGGTTCTGCTGAGGAAACTTCCAGTCAGGAGGGAATCACTGCCCGTTGAGATACTGAGGCAGGTTGACCTTGACTCGTACCGTATAGAACTCATAACTCAGGGCGAAATAAGGCTCAAAGAATCCGATAAATCTCTTGAACCTAAAGAAAGCCTCGAATACAAGACGCCAAAAGAGGAGGAGGAACCGCTTTCAAGAATTATAGAGGAGATGAATGATCGCTATGGAACAGAATTCAACGAGACTGACAAGGTTATACTATTGAGACTGAAGAACAGCCTTGAGAATAATGCGGATCTTAAGACAAGTGCCAGAATAAACAGTGAAGAGAATTTCAAACTTTCATTCAGGCACATGTTTGATGAGGTTCTGCTTTCATTCATTTCTGATCATTTTGCGTTCTACAGAAAGATAAACGACAATAAGAATCTGAAAAAAGATCTTGTGGACAATATATTCACAATGGTTTATAAGGGCCTTAAGGAAGAAGATAAGGAATGATAAACGTGAGTCACCATCACTGTACTGGAGCAGGCAAAGTTGCTGGGGTATGAGTGGGTTACTACATGAGCATAATCACATCTGTAATCTTCACGGTCATAGGTGGCTTAGTTGCAGGCGGGGTTGGATATTTTGCTACAATAGTCAGTCTAAGGGAACAGAGAAAGCAGAAGCACTTTGAGGAGCACAAGAATAATCTAAAGGCTGTAAGTAAGGCTCTTGATCAAATCTGGGGTGAAGTCTGGCCTTTCGTTTCTGGAGCTGAAGACTTAAAACTTTACAGACCCCCCTTCGGGAATACAAAGCGGATCGAAAATTTGGAAATTAAGAGAGAGCCTATTGCAATGGAGCTATCAAATCCATTTTCTGACGACAATCGCACTATTCAAGTGGGAATTGATCCTATCCTATACGATGATATACCGACCCACTTTCCAGAGTTGCATAAATTGCTTGAAGAAACAGAACTAGAAGTTAGGAAGAACGGTAAACAGATTCTGACACTACTGAACTCTCTTTCTGCCAATATATATGATAAACTTGCCTGCAGTGACATGGATTTTCCTTATTGGGATGGAAACAAAGCCATTTTCAAGAAATTCACCGATCTAAAGAACGAAATAATAGAAAGTGACTATGCAGGGGATATTTTTCTCAGGGTGTTAGGAGAGGACGAAGATGACTGGCCCAACAAGGTAAGATGGCTAAAAAGCAATAACGTCTACAATGAAATAAGGAGACTAGGAGAAGAAATTGGAAATGAATTTGGGAACGATCTGAATAAGCTTCGTGACTTACATGATCTGACATTCAAGCATATTAATGGAACCAAGGAAGAAATTAATAAGATCGAACTTACGACAAGATTAAAGGGTAGGTGTAGATTTCTTTGACCTGAACGGCTTACCATTTACTGAAAGAAATTATATAAATATCACATCCAGAATTTGCCATTTTTATACACTTCTTCTCTTCTTAACAAAATCGATAAAATTCACATACGTATTCTTTGTCAGCATTAGGTGATAACCATTGCATCCAAGATCTATATGGACTCTGCCCCCATACTTGGAGTATTCGTACCAAGTGTCATGTAACCTTTGAAAGTAATCATTTCCATTTGTCAAGGTTACAACACCATAATTAGTTTTAGTCTCATATAGGTAGTCTCCATAAGCAGTTATCTCTTCGCAGGCGGGTGACAGTTTTGTAATTTCCGCATTGGCTTTCCGCATAGCCTCAATTGCATGTGAAGGTGGCGATCTGTGGTTAGGTACTTGATTTATTCTTTCACAGTATTCCTTCCATTTCCCACCTGATTTATAGACTTCAACTGCAATCTTTGCTTTCCATTTTCTGTTAAAGGCTCTTCTAAAAATCCATTCATCAGTGGAACCTATCACTTTCCATTTTCTTCCTACTTTTTCAATTGCAAGTGATTCAGATTCCATATAGACTACCTCATTAGATATTGGCAAGCGATGCCTTAATAATTTTCGTCAACTCAATATTCAAGTTAACATTAAGAAGGTTGCAAACATTTCCTTGCCTGATGTAAATTCACATCCATATTGTTCATTTCTCCCTCCTCTTTATAGCATCCACTTGATCCTGCATATGATCCAGGAGACCCAGTGCCTCACTGAGTGGATTCAAAACCTGCCCCTGCCCCACCCCATTAAACCACTTAAGGCCACTCATGTCTACATCTGCCTTTTGGAAGTGCCTTATTGAAAGGTTAATGTCATCTACAACTTTTGGAATCAGCCTTCGTGGGTTGTAGGCCATGAATGAATTCATTTCGTTCAATGCATTCTCTTTTTCCTGCCTTACCCTTTCAAGCAGTTCCTTATGATAGGCATCAAGGTTTTCAGTGGATAGGAAATCATCACTGTGGATCCGTTCAAGCATATCCTTAAGGTTTTGGTTCAATAAGTCCATGTGGCTAAGTTCGCTTTTGCTAAGTTCCATTCCTAATGCGGTTACGTGTTCTTTGAAATAAGCTTTCCACTTTTCCATAACAGAATCAATGAATGAAGTTACATCTGTTGTATTCTTTTGAATAAGTTCCAGGCCTGCATCTGTGCGAACGTTCGATCTTTGTTTGTTATATTCATCTGACTCTTTCTTTATCCGTTCCAGGTTTTCGTGGATTTCGTCATATTCTGTTTGTGCCTGTTCAATCTCCTGCCTTAACAATTGGATTTCATGGTTCTCCTTTGCAATTTCCGCTTTAAGTTTTTCCACATTCTCCTTATCGCTTTCCAGATCCACAATGCCATCCAGTGCCTTTTTAACGCCATCCAGATACAAGGGATTTTCAGGATCGCATAGTTCTTTTATGATTGGTTGCAATGGCTTATATTTCTGATAAATGAACCGAGCCGATGCAGGATTCTTTTTCATATAAATGTAAACCTGCCTTATATCTGCATTAGAATCCAATAGGAACGATTCATTATCAAGCCATGCCACTCTCTCTTTTAGTGCCTCATTTTCCGCTTTAACCTTTGAATAGTAGCTTTCCACATCCTTATCTTTCTTAACTGCCTTAACTGCCATATATAGATAATCGCATGTTCTATATAGATTTGATCCAATTTACTATTATTTCAATGGTGTTTTAACAAGTATGTATTTCCAGATGAACCTACATATTTCTAATTCAACCGTTGATCAGATGTGTGTTTTTCCACAAAATGAGAGAATGTGTGTTTTCCAGCCTATTTACTTATACCTTAGAAGCCCATCATGAGAAATCAGCGTTTTGTTCACTAAACTATGATGATGTAAATTCTACCGTAAAATATAGGGGCTGCTATCGATTGGTTTTGCCCGAGGCGATCTAATGATCATAGTCTTGCGCTTCAAGTATGATCAATAGTGAATCTATTACCCCTGAAACTCAGTAAATCTTAATTCCTTGTCCCTTCCAGATTGCCTTGTTGTTTGTTTCGCTCTTCTGTATTATTTATGATTGCCATGTACTTCTCCTAACATACTCAAGAGATTGATACATAAAAGGAGATAGTGTACAGAAGTACGTGTAAATATAAACCATGAATAGAAAATTCATGAAAAGAAAAAGGATACCTCCTTGAAGACAACCAAGGAGGTAAAACATACATGGAAGACATAGATAAAATTGTAACGGAAGTCGCTAGAAAAGCTGT
>DAQB01000079.1 GCA_002502705.1 Thermoplasmatales archaeon UBA582
TTCCTCTGAAAGCTCCCTGGAGAGGGAAAACAGAAAGTCCTCATGATCATGGTAAGCCTTGCCATGCGGATAGAAAACCGTTATGACGCCAGGAGACGGAGCGGGAACAAACACCCTCTTTGCGCCAAGTTTCCTTGCTATCCTGACTGCATCCTCTGCTTCCCTCTTTGCCTGTTTTGATCCTGTATATTCCAGCTTCTGTTCAATGGCAGGCAGCTCAAATGCTTTCGTTTCCTCGATTACCTTTGCCATAAACGGATTTGCCTCCATCAACTCAGCGTAAAACTCATTTGAGAATTTTGTAGAGGCTTTTTTCGTTTTAGAAAAACCTGAGAACCTGTTTGGTATGTATGTAGTATAACCGGATTTTCTCTGCTCACCATTACTCACCCAGGTCAAACCATACTTTGATCCTCCTGGATGTAGCTGATCGGAAACAGCTAATTTTTCCGCCGTCTCAATCTCTTTGGAATTCTTTTCAGAAACCTCTCCGGTTTTGGATTTTCCAAGCAGCTCAACGATTTCCTTTGTTCTGTAGAAACTCCCTGTCATTGTAGTTTTAAACATAACGTTGCATGAACAGGTATACGATAATAATTACTTCATAAAATAGCATCGACAGTAATTTTATCTACGATTCCTTGTTATTCTTTCCTGGCTGATCGCATTTGCATTTTCTCTTGAAATGGCCTGTTGGCTCGAAACACCTGGAACATAGCAAAACACTGTCTTTATAAATACGGATATATAGCAGGATTAATACAATTATGAGTGTGTATGTTATAGGTGACTGGATGATTCTGTCTTCCATAATATTGAAATAAGATCGAGATCGGATTGCATTGAACATTATTCGAATGGATATAGAATGCCCATTGACAACAAAAGAATAACTCAGGTTGCTCGAAGTAAAATCTGCTGCTGCAGCCTGAAGGATATAGGAGCCATTTGGGACCTGAATCATTATACAATTACCTTCTGCGGTGAAATTGCTAGACTGAAGTAGGACAGTCCACGAATAATTGTCCGGCAATCCAGTTTCATAGATCCTAATTGTGTAAAGATGAGGAGAATATGACAGATTTATGCATTCTTTTTGGAATACGGCGTCTATGATTCCGGAAGAAATATTTGATACGAAATCTGGTATCCCAGGAACAGTAAAATTATATTTTCCATTTTTGACCTGAATGGATAAAGTAGCCTGACATGAAGTATAGCAGGAATCATTAAGATAGATTCCCCATGATATCCCGGATTGCAGACCAGTCTCTCTGAAAACTATTGTGGAAATCGCGAAGTAAGATGAGTTAGCCTCTATCGGCAAAATGTGTTTGATTGAACCATGCACATACACCAGAATATGCGAGGATAAAGTGGCCGATATGGTAACATTATCTGGTAATGACGGAAATGATATATTATAGACGAAGGTAAAGGAAAAATTATCAGGAGATACTTTGATTGTGCGGTTAAACATAGTTGCATTCGAAGAATAAGATGTGACCTCAATATTGAGAAGAGAGTTGGCAGGTCCAGAATGACCTGATATATTGAGGGTTAAAGCAATCTCGGAGTCATCATGAAGCCAGATATAATTTGCTGATGTCTTTAAGGAAGCGTTTACTAATGCTTCTAAGAAATAGATTTCGGTGAAGTTTCTTCCATAAATTGTTGGTTTACTGGAATTAACTGTTATAATTAATTCAGTTCTATTAGCAACGAAATTCGGAAATGTTATGTCATAATCTTTCTGAACAGATTCTCCTGCAGACAGATAACATGTTTGATTCAATGTCTTTGATAATAAATCAGTATTGTTGAAGAAAGAAATGGAATATCTGAAATTAAGTGGAAGGAATGAAAAATCTCTAAGCCTGAAGGCGACAGCATTATCCTCTCCCATTATTATCCTGCTGGTGAGTGGATTAATCGCCACGCCTGGCAGGCTTGTTTGATAGGTATCAAATATTTCATTTTGCGAGGAAAAGTTGTACGGAGGGAGGGATAATGTATAGTTTCCACCATAGAGATATACACTATACTCATTTGCATATACGATATGATCTGAAGCAATAAGATCAGAGAGCAGGTATGTTTCATAGAAGGAATTGTTTACGTATCCATCCAGGACGTTATTTGCCACGATAGCGGAATTCGCGAATGAATTCTCATAATTTATTGTTGAATTATTATTCTGTGATTCCACTGAAATAGTGAAATTTGTTATTCTTCTCCCCTGGTCATAAAAGGAAATACCGACATAATAAAGGCAGAATATTGTGCTTGATTGTTTTAGATAAAATGGACAATCTCCTGATGCCGATAAAGACCTGGAATCTGCCAAGTACAAAGAAGCGTTTCTTGCGTTAAGATAATCGTGCTCGGGATTCTGTAAGTTAAGGCATAAATTCCGGTTATTCCGGCTGAATTCAAGCGTTGAATTGACATAGATCGCATTGCTGTGATCTATTTCATAAGAAAAGTAATTATTTCCGTAGTAAGAAACAGTATCATTTGACTCGTATTCAATGCATAATGTCTTTATCGTTGTATTTGAGCCCGTCTCCGGATAAATATGCATTTCAGCTGTCAGATTTTCACTGTAATTCAAACTTTGTCTGAATGCTTTCTTAACGGGAATAGTGAAGCATGCATGATCATAAGTAAATACAGAGCCTGTAGAGTTAAAATAATATGTGTAATTTAGACCGAAATAATCAAACACGACACTATTCGCGCCACTGGGGTTGTCACCTGAATACTGCATTGATATAGATATTGCAGTTACCAAAGGATCCTCTCCAGAACCATTCCTGTAATTAAGCGGTATATAAGAATTAGAGGAAAATGGTATAGATCTGTTGAATGACTCGTATCCTGCGGTATACATAAAAGAAGAATTCGTATGTATCAGGCCTGTAAATGTTGAGTTGAAGGAGAATACATTTGAATAAACTGCGGAAAATGTAAGCGATTCCTGAGAATCTGAAACATTACTATATCTGGATGATAGTTCTGAGTTCAGAAAGGAACCAGTCGCATTCTGAAGCCATATGCTCCCGGGAATTTTATATTCTGAACCTGAAATCCTGACAACCGCTGTATATCCATATGATCCATTTGCTATAACAGTGAGGTGATCACACCCGTTTCCTCCAGTAATTGTGCTGTTCGTAATGCATAATGTTCCTAAATCTACGATTGAATAATTTCCAGTTACAATAAAATGTGTATTATGGATAGAATAAGATGATCCATTTGGGATCGAGATGTTTGAGGTCAGGTAATAATTCGTCTGAGAGGAATTAGTGTGAAGCGAATGTGAACCGTTATCTTGAAAATACGGAATGTTATGGATATAATAGGATTGTGATGAAATATTATTATAGGGTAAAATCAGCAAAAGGACAATGACCAGAATAAGCAAATACCCGATTCGCACTTCCGGTAATGTTACAGGATATTATATTTTATTCAGTTCTAGGCGGATTGAAACAATTATTCAGCCTTGAAAGTGATGAATTCACCGTCTCCGTGGGTACGGAAATAATACCTGAAATCACGATCTCCATTCTTCGCAATGCAGTGTCTTCCTTCCCGGTAGTTTCCATGCAACTCAACAAAATCGATGTTATCCCAGCCAGTTGATTCCTTCACCTTCCGGACCATTGTCTCAAAGATATCCGCACAGATGTTGCAGCAGAAAAACATGTTCTCTCCTTCTATGACGCGATNNATGTCCGCACAGATATTGCAGCAGAAGAACATATTCTCTCCTTCGATCACGCGATGATAATCACCCCATGTTGCATTGCACAGACCACATCCTTCAGTGTTGTTTGTTTTCAAGCATTTCACCCCTCTCAAGTCTTGCGTCAAGATAATCGGAAAATTTCTCGATCGACAGGTTGGCTATAGCCAGGCAATTATGTTTCGTATCAGGATCCATGGAATACTTTTCCATCAGATCAAGCGCGGTTTCAGAATGCGATATATCTGCCTCGTACCCTTCCTTGAGGAATGCCACAGCCTCCTTGGTTATAGATCCATTGGAGAGAATTACGGGATCGAAATAGCCAATGGACGCACCATATTTTTTNNCCTTCCACTGAAGAGCAGTTCCGGCAAACGGCATTCCAGAATTCTGTTGCTTTTTGTGTTGCCTGCAGTGGTTCTGTATTGTAGATATCTGATCGCTTATACCCATAGGATTCGCCCATTCTTAGTAAGAGCTCATGATGCGACGGGATATCAGGCCCTGACCCCTGCCACTCGGAAATTATGTTTTCAATCTCGAAATGCTGTATGGCCTCGATATTGGTGTTGGCAACTATCTGCGAACAGCTCCTGACCCATTGTTTCAAGAAGTGATGGTGCTCGAATGCATAACCTGCAAGCGTATATTTACCTGGACTCTGCATCGCGAGTATAAAAGGATGTGGTTTTTCTGAAAAGAAGGTTTTGACCATTCTTTCTATGATCCATTTTTTCAGCGAATCTGTCCTGAAGAAATCCTCTATCCTGGAAGACAATTCAAGAGCACTTATCCTTTCCTTCGATATATAGCGGTTCAACCACATTATATGGTCTGCGTCACTCTTTTCCTCCATGTCGATGAAGTGACCGCTTATCTCGTTATAATCCCTGAAAATATCGGCAAGGCAGCTTGGGCATCTCAGCATAGATATGCATTAAACGATGATTATTAGTCTTTTCATGATTGCTGAATGTTCTTGATCATTGAATACCAGTATTCGTGGTGGGATATTTCATACCCATTCTTTTCACCGTATTCAATAAGGCTGTTCATTTTTTCTCTGAGATCATGCTCAGGGTGCGGATTATGCTTCCCGGCTGACTTGTGATTCCAGTCTGTAATAATAACAACGCTTGAGGTAAGATCCTCCATCCTTTTCAATCCTGCTACTGGGTCCTTCACATGATGCAGGGCAGCGATGCAGATTGATGTGTCAAACTTTTTTCCATTATGAGAATATGCTTCAATCCCTTTTTTATCAAGCTGAAGTTTGCCATTCTTGATCTCATTTTTAAAATCCTCTTCCAGTTCCGGAAACGTCCAGCCCTCTGGATCTAATGTCACTATCTTTTTATTATCTCGAAGTAATCTTTTGACAACAGTGCCAAAACCAGTTCCAACATCGAGGATATAATCGCCCCTGACATTGTCAATTACATAATCAAGCATTGATTCCAGTGAATTCTTGTCCCGCATTGTACTATTATAACAATGTGCATTATAGGCTTTCCTTCTTTCCGCTTCCGGGTATATACTGTCCTGATCTATCCTCTATTAACTCAAAATTATCTATAACCATTCTTCCTCTTAGAATAACATGTGATGGGAAAACTGCCTCAAAACCATTGAATGGCGATACCGTTCTCTTGGAGTGAAGCCTGTTTTCATTTATCCTCTTTGGATCGTTGAAATCGATTGAAATGAAATCTGCGTCTCTGCCTATTTCAATTTCACCCTTGTTCATTCCATGGATCCTTGCGGGATTAAATATGCATGTTCTGTAAAACAGTTCGGGGGAAATAATCTTCTTTGATACAAGAGATGCTATAAGTGGAAGCCTTGTTTCGACTCCTATAATTCCCGACTTGGCGGAATTGAATTCCTGTTTATCCTCATCAGAATGAGGTGCATGATCAGATCCAACAAAATCTATGGCACCACTGATGAACTTATCAATGAGATCCATCTGCTCTTTCCTGCCCCTGAGAGGCGGATTAACCTTTCCATCTGCTCCGAGTGGCATTTCGCTGTTCAGAAAAAGATGATGCGGTGTGACCTCAAGGAAGTCAAAGCCATCCCTCATATTCTTGAAGTAATGAGATACATGGGCTGCAACCTTTGGGTGCAGATCAATTTTTCCAATTTGATCGAAAGCGGCTTCCTCGCATTCCTTCGGTCGCGAATTGTCATGATCATGGAGAGAATCTTCCTGCATTTTGTGGCTATCAAGACAGGATCCGAGCTCGAGATGGTAGGTTTTAGGAACGTTGAATTCTCTGAGCTTTGCAACCTGTTTTTCCTCAATATTCTCTACCCCGGCAGAATTCGTGGAATTTCCCAAATAAGTCTTGATCAGGGAACTTTCCTTGTGGATTATGTCCGCATTTGAGCCGTTGAACTTTGAGGCAAGCCCGAAATCTATGAATGATTTATACCTGACAGTTCCAAGCTTTGATGAATACGCCTCATAATTATCAATAGGCAAAGCATTATTCGGCATGTCGATGACTGCAGTTGTGCCACCATAAGCAGCCGCAATTGAACCTGACCTGAAATCCTCCTTCCATGTCTCTCCAGGGTCCCGGAAATGAACATGCGGATCGATTCCACCAGGAAATATTGCCCCGGGTAAGGAAAGTCTATTTCCATGCGTTATTGATCTTGATATTGCTGATATTTTTCCGTTTTCTATTCGAACTTCTAACCTTTGAAACCTTCCACCGAAATAGAATAGTCCTGTTACAATATCCGGTTCATCCATTGATATCAGATCCATAAACTTTAACCATGAAGGAATATAACGAAATCATTTCCCTGGAACCTCCCCCCATATCATCTTATGCAGCTGGCCCATGACCCTCACCCTTAATCTGTCCTTCAGGACGGATTCTGCTAGGATCCTGTAATCACTGCCCCATGCAGGCTGGAAGATTATTTGTATATTATCCGGTACCTTTGTGAGAAAAGCCTTCGAATATTCATAATCTTTCTGGTCTGATATCACAAACTTAACGTAATCCTGTGCCCGGAGATAGAAGAGGTTGTCGCCGTAAAGGGAATTCTCCTCGCCAGAAGATGGAGTCTTGACATCCATGTCTATAAAGGCATGATCAAATTTTGTGAATTGTTTTACTGGAATAGAGCCGCCAGTTTCGATCAGGACATTTATGCCCTGACCCGTCAGGAGCTGAACAAGCTTTTCAGCCTCTCTTTGCAGGAGCGGTTCACCTCCTGTAAAGCATACCCATTTCATTCCGGATTCAACAGCTCCGTTCAGGATCAAGTCAAGTTCCATCTCCTTTCCCCCATAAAATGTATATGTGGAATCACACCACCTGCATCNNATCTGAGGTTGCACCTGTTTGTACGTATGAAGTGCATCGGTATGCCAGTTAACGGTCCCTCCCCCTGAATGCTGTTGAATATTTCCGTAATGAGCATCTTTGACCAGATTGCAAATGAAGATAAGATTCTTGTCAGAATAGACAGATTTAATTGTCAACTTATTATGATCCATTCATGAACGAGAGAAAAATCTTTGATTATGCAAGGGAAACGGATACTGTGCTCATCATAAATGGATCTTCGGGCTCTGTAGACAAGAACTTCTTCTATCTTTCCGGTATTGAAGGTGGTGTTTTTGAAGGGTCTGCCCTTGTTGCAACCCCCGATTCTATAAAGATTATAACCAGTCAACTTGAGGAGGAGGAGGCGAGATCCTCCGGTCATGAGGTGGTCATATTCAAGTCAAGAGATGA
>DAQB01000081.1 GCA_002502705.1 Thermoplasmatales archaeon UBA582
CGCGTGCTTTTTTCGGAAGGCTTGTAAGTGATGGAAACTTGAAAACAACGCCATGCTTTGGTGGCGGCGATCCCGTTCGGATATGATTAAAAAATGCCATGTCCGCTCCCATGACCTGAATGGTTCCGGCCGGCATTCTTGCCAGATTTTCAAGGCTTTTCCCTGTTGCCAGAAGGTCCAATGCCAGATCCTCCCCTGTAATATCTGATACATTNNTATACATTGGGCATCACTTTCCTTATACCGGTTCTCATATATGTCACAATATCTGTCCTCAAGGCACAGAGTGTTTTTCCAGCGCCGGATATTTCCTTTATTATCGCGTTATCTGAAAGCTCTGTTATGCCGGGCAGTTCGGCGAAAAGACTGCATGGTTCACGATCATCCAGCATCACACCTGAATAAGAACCAAATGATACAATCCTCTCGAAATATGTGTTAATTATCCTGTCAAGTTCCTTCTTCATCTGGTAAAATTTAACGAGAAGACGATCCTCTGTACGGCCTTCTTTTATTCTTTCCCGGCCGAAACTTAGGAGCATCTCTCTTAGATCCGGAAGGTCTTTCGTTTCTGCGGTCTCTATCTCTGGAATCTCGCCCTTCCGGAGTTTTTCGAATATCTCCACGTAATTTGACCTTAGATCTCTGAACAGATATCTCCTGTGATCTTTTTCCAGGCCGTACCACATCACCTTTTGTTTCCGGTTCGACTGCATCCTTTCTTGATGCTATCGGGTCTATAAGTATTCTGTCAAAATCCACGACCTTGAGCACATCTATGTCTGAGGCATTTACAAGCATTGTACCGGTTGCAACGATGGAATTATTTTCATCTATCACGCATACCCTGTCACCCTTGAGAGGATTTCCAGTTAATGCCTTAATTCCCCCTGGAAATAAATCAGATCCGTGTGATATGTTTTCAATCGCTGAACTCTTGATAATTATCTTCGGGTATTTTGAGAAGAAAGTTTCCATCGAAATAAAGTGTTTCTGCAATAATTCCGGTTTTCCATTTCTGCTTAAATAAAAGTAATCTGCCAGATCCTGCAGTGTTATTGCCTGTTCCTCTGAAAAATTTCCTGTTTGAGTCCTTCTGAGGTCCAGCATCTGCCCTGTTGTACCGCAGGCATATCCGAGATCAGTGCAGAGCGATCTTATATATGTGCCGGATTCGCACTTTACCCTGAAAAGTACAACCCTTCCGGCCACTTCTATGTTATCAATCGAATATATGCGCCTTATTCTCAGGGAACGGGCGACAGCGGACCTTATCGGAGGTATCTGATAAATCTCGCCGGTGAATTCTTTCATCTTGCTGCGGATTATTTCTTCAGGAACATCAGAATGAAAACGCATGGTCGCGACATATTCTTTAGGCATCTCATGCACTATATCTATGAGTTTTACCGCTTTACCGATGGCCATTACTAAGACGCCGGTTGCATTTGGATCCAGAGTGCCAACATGCCCTACCTTCTTTTCATTCAGTATGTCCCTGACCCAGCTGTCAACCTGGTGACTCGTTGGTCCATACGGCTTNNCGACAACAAAGAAGCCGTCAATTCCCATGGCCGTAAACCCCAGTTTTCTTTACGATCTCGTCAGCAATTATCTCAGGCCGCAGATTATCAGATCTAAGAATGAGATCATAAATGGATGTATCCTGAATATCAATTCCATAGAGAATCCGGTATCTTTCACGTTCTGACGACTCTCTCTTTCTTATCCTATCGGCGGCCTCCTCGCGGCTGATATTCTCTCTCTGACTTACCCTCTGTGCCCGTATATCAATTCCAGCAGTAATGAATATTCTTAGAGCAGATATCTTGTTCCTGAAGGACATCCAGCCTGCAAGCCTTGAATCCACGACAATATTATCTGTCTTTTTCATAATATCAATAAGATGGTTGTCAAGATCCAGGTCTATTTCCGTATGCTTCTCAGCATATCTGTTGAAGTCCTCAACGGACATTGACATCTCTTTAGCCTTTTCCCTGAAAATGTCTCCTGTTGATATATACCTCATTGAGAGGTGGTTGGAAACTATTTTTGCAACCGTTGATTTTCCGCTACCAATCGGGCCGGAAATGGTTAATTCCATTGAACTGCAGCACTTTCCTTTTCTCTCAGTTTCCTGACCCTGTATGAGAAGTCGATATATTTTGCAATTGAGAATGCGAAATATCCTATTACCAGGCTAGCCAGAAAATAGACAGCTATCCAGGTTGGCATTATCCAGACCTTGGAAGTTGTAATAAGGACATGGGTATCCCATGGGAATGATATCAGGGCATATGGAACAGCGTAAATGAACACATCCAGCCAGATAAATATGAAAATTGTAAATATTGTTAGAACCATGAGTGGTTTCATAGTTTGCATCTGCATAGACTGCATTTCCATCATGTGCTCAGTCCTCATCTTGTTGAGCTTCTGAATCCTGTCTTTCTGGTTATTCCTGTAAGCATCCCGGATAGCCTGCGAATACGCTCTTGATCTAAGCTGGGTTCGCCCATATCTTATCCAGTCAGTGAAAAGATATCTCGGTATTGATGTTATCAGCCCTATGAGTATACCTGAGAGCAAAAGAGTTAGTAAAGGGAACTTATAATTGAATCCTATAGTCGGCCCAAAAACAGCGTTGGCCGCATCTCCAATAGGTATACGCAATGCTGGTTCGCTAATTATTATGAGCATGCCGAAAGAGATCATAAGGTAAATCATCTGGAACCTCAGCATCTTCTTCTGGGCCTCGCTTATAGCTGGTGGAGGCGCTCTCTGTCTCTGTTCAGTCACTATTCTTCAACCCCTTTATCATCTTCCCTGCAGCAACGGACGGGTCTCCTTCAGGATTTGTTATGAAGCTTACAGTTGCTCCAGTAAATACCGAATACGAAACTGCGTAATATCTGTTTACCATCTGGTGTTCTTCAATATCGTCCTCGGATTCATCATCCCTGTGTCTCGTCGGATCCTTTGATCTTCTTGCTCTTATAAGACCCGGACTGGCCTCAAGGAGAAAAAACGCAGAAACTTTAAGTTCCCTCACGACCCATTCAGGCAATCCTGGAAGATACCCTCTTGGAGATTTTATAGCCATGTGAGTATCTATGATCACATTGTCCATCCTGCCAATTGCGGAAGAAGCCTTTTTTTGAAGGTTTATCTGTGTATCGACAGCAAGCTTCCTGAGTTCGTCCCTGTTTGTTACAAGATTTATCTCCTTGGCCATTTCAAACATCAGGGTACCATAATTGACCACGTCGTATTGCGTACCCTTGGATACGAGTTCAAGAACCGTGGATTTACCTACACCGGCAAAGCCTGTAATAATGACTCTCATCTATGCACCGGCAAAGAACTGTCTTATTACAGGATGCATTTCCATCAACTGTTCTCTCCCTACAGCTTCATAGAACTGGATGACTATGCCTACGGCCAGTAGCAGGNNGCTTGTCTGCCCCACTGTACCGATAAGATCCGCACCGGCTGCGAGCAAACCGACCATAGCACCGCTAAATACTGTAATGGCAGGAATATATTTATTCAGCACCTTCTCCATTACCTTCGGATCCCGCCTGAAACCGGGTATCTGCATTCCACTTGACTGTATCTGTTTTGCTACCGATTTAGCACCCATGTTCGTTGTTTCAATCCAGAACTTCGCAAATATAACACTTGCGATAACCATAAATCCAAGGAAAATAATTATGTGGGCAGTTTCCTGCAGACTACTGTGACCAAATAATATCGTACCCTGATAGGATGCCGGAGATATTATCGGGAATAACCAGTCAGAAAGACCATTCGGTGTATACAGGTAAAACGCGAGACCTCCGGTTGGCTGTGTCGACGAAATAGCAGAGGTACTTGCCAGGAGGGCGGTACTAGGGTAACTACCGAGCAGAGGATTGTGACCTAAAAGCGGTATGTGACTCAGCACAGGACTGCTCCAGAAGAGCAGCGTCCACATTGAAATGTTTGCCAGGAGGGCAGTCGCAAGTATAACAGGTATGTTGGACGCATAGAAAAGCTGCAGGGGATAACGGCCTCTTGCCCCTCGCACCCTTTCATGTGCGATAGGCAGTTCAATCTTACTACTCTGGACATAAGCGACAATCAGGAAAATAAGTATCGTACCTAAAAGGGCGATGAATGGATTCGGCTGGGCAAACATGATCTGGGAAACACCGTTATTGTAAAGATAAGAGGATGGCTGTGATGACATCAGGTATAGTATCTTAGGTATCGTTCCGGCAGGCGGGGTCGCCGTTGACAGGG
>DAQB01000087.1 GCA_002502705.1 Thermoplasmatales archaeon UBA582
GCTGAGATAAATGAGGCATGGTCACAGAGATCTCTGAGGGGATTCTATAAATGCAAGGACGAGATCAGGGAAATGTTCCAGAAGAGGTATCCTTTATAAGTACACAACTTTCGGGACGCTATAATTCAATTATGAATTATGTTGTTATTTATTAAGAACATTTTTATGTTTAAATTCTTAGTCTTAGTTGTGAAAAAAGTGTCGAAACTAGCAATAGCTATTGCCACAGTGGCTGTAATTATTTCAGTCTCGGTTTATACAACATACGTTTATTCATACAACAGTGGTTATTCTAATGCCATAAACAATGTCTCAGATACCCAGGTGCTTCAAGCAGGCTCTGTATTGTATTTGACTCCCGGTGGTGTAGACTCCTTCGATGGTTATTACAACCACATACCTGACTGGCATAATTTTTCGGTTACCATCACAGGTTTCGTGCACATAAGCAACGGAAGCAATAAGATTGAGATCAATTTCATGAATTCATTTGGAGATGTGATAAAATCTACCGGATGGCTTAACACTTCCAAAATTGACCTGTCATTTGATGTACATAACCTACCTCTGTGGAGTACTGGAATATGGATAGTTGCCAATCCGAACAACGGCGCTCCATTGTACGCACAATTCCTTGGTCTACCGCTCACAGTGATAATTAAGGATATAAAGTAATTTCATCAATCGAATTAATTGTATTGAAGATATAAAAAATGTGATGGTGGATCAAACTGAAATGTCTGGTTCATCATCGTCTTTTACCATACATTTTTCAGGATATATTTTCTGCTCGCAATTCGGAGATGTCGCTCTGGTAGCATGTCCCGTATGAGATTTATAGCGAGATATCCTGCCATCGAGAGGGCAAGCAATAACAGGACCATTATCGGAATGCCCCACACTCCAAGGTCCAGAGAAAGATTGATTATACCGTCAACTAAGCCAACAAATGTGTTGGTGACAACGGCAAATAAAGGGTTGAAAATATTAAGTATGATATGAAGGAACTGTGAAAAGAACCACTGAATGGCATTATCAAACTGAGACATGAAGGTCTGCTTCAGGAAATTACAGGCCTTAGTCCACCAGGTGAGAGGATTCAGGTATGACAGCTTGAACCCACTGAACCAGGTTGCTGGATTCCACCTGGACATCAGAGATCACCTTCCACGCCTTTTACCAGGTCGAAGGAATCTATCATGAAATAAGCCACCATTGCGGTGAGCGAAAGAACAGCGACGAATGCAATAATGGACCACGGTCCGTATCTGTTGAAATCTGTTATATATCACTATAGAATATCAATTGAACGCTAGCCGAAGTGGGCTTGTGAATTGAAGAACGGCTGCCGCATTATTGTTCGGGTTGGCTGTGAATATTATCTCCGGTTCAATATTTTTTGTAGATAGGGGCTTAATTCCAGAATCATTGTTTACGTAGCCTGTGTTAAATAGCAATTGAGGGATTCCAGAATCTCCAACTCCGTAAATGGTCATGTCCACAGTTTCATTCTGCCCCAGGAGATTATCCACATAGAATGAATACACCAATGTTACGTTATAGGGTAGGAAGAATGGAAAAACATCAATTATTACTGTACTGTTCTGCTTTAAACTAATCATAGTACCCATTTGGACAAGAACAGAGCTTGATCCCTGGGAAAACCCATTCTGATATCCAATGTCCTTACCCTGGTTTAAGCCAAGCTCATAAAATCCAACTGATGAAGAAATTAATGCGATGATTACTAGAGAGGCAATGATCAGATCTCTTTTCCTCCACATGCTGCAAAAATATATTCAACCCATATGATTTTAACGAATACTTCGACCCTGAAGGAGTTCTTAGGAATTACTCGTATAGAAAGCCACTGGTACAGATGGCACATTATTGATTATCAATGATGACTTTTTCGTATCGTAAAGCTAATACAAACTTACCAGACTCATTATTCATCAAGGTTGACAAAACGTAATCATTCTGACAATTATAGCTTAGGCGTTCTTCCTAGGATTTCGAATTATTGATTACCTCTCCTATTCTAAGGGAGGAAATTACAACGATATAGTCATAGGAACTCATTATAGGCGATTTAAGACCGCCATCACTCTTAAAAGGTAAATCAAACCATGAAAGTGATGGAAATCAAAACTATGCACAAAAACGTTAATCCAATCACCGAGGTATGCATAGTCTGGGATCATGGAATCACTGACCATGTTCTCAGAGAGAAGCTAAAAACTGACCTCCAATTCTCATGGATTATTACATTTTTTTTGAGATGTTGGCTTCCGAGTATATAAACAAAAACGTTTTATTCTACAATCGGAATATTTAGTTTACCATTCGCTTAAAAGTTTAAAGCGCGGGGAGAGGGATTCATCAAATTCTGCCATAAGTTTACCCGCTCTGTTAGCGGAGGCGAAAATTCTTGCTGTCCTCTGCTAAATTGGAACCAACTGAAATCTTCATCCAGGGAAGTGAATTCGGAATTCTGCCGGAGAGAATTGATGAACTTATAGAGATTTATAGGATTGAGTTTCGGAAGGAACCTGCACATTTTTCTGACCTGTTGGAGGTTCTGGAATGAAGCCCGTAGTTCCTCCAAAAAATCAGAACCCTTTCCGGGGCATTTTCAGACAGCTCAGCAAAGCTTCCGAAGAGGACTTGAAGAAGGGAATTGACAGTGCAAGATTT
>DAQB01000085.1:0-209 GCA_002502705.1 Thermoplasmatales archaeon UBA582
TATTTGTTCAACAGAGCAATTCTAAGAAAGAAAACTAAATATCTATGTTGAGGAAAACTAATATTCAAAATAAATGAATTTTAATTTCCGAGACTGGAAGGTATTATTCAATGTGAAATTGAAGATGTTTAATCCGAAAACAAAATGAGGTAAATGATTAATTTAACGGGCAGATGCCGAAATTCTTTCAATTTCCTCTTTCTTGTTCA
>DAQB01000085.1:217-5944 GCA_002502705.1 Thermoplasmatales archaeon UBA582
TGCTCTTGAATGATGCATTTGTAGCCCCAATAGCAATGTTCCTTATTGCAACGCTGACACGTCTTGCAGGTGATACATCAACCGCCTTTGGCACTGCCACACCACCGTATCTCAGTCTCGTAACTTCCTCTCTTGGAGCGGCGTTTTCGATCGCGTTGACCATAACTTGGATCGGGTTTTCCTTTGTCTTTGTAGCAATGATCTCAAACGCTTCCCTCATGACCCTGTAAGCACTGTATTTCTTTCCAGTCCACTTTTCACTTCTCATAAGATTGTTAAGGAGTCTTTCCAGTGTGCTGATATTCTTCCCAGTAGGTGATTTACTGTATTTTCCGCCACCATGAAGGTTCAGACCGGATGATAAATTGATGTATTTTGTCAGACTCTGGTCGTGGACGGCAACGTCATTAACAGAATATAGACCAAAAACCTTTGTTTCCATTATCTCACCGTCTTCTCCTTTCTGCCTTTTACAAGCTCCCGAAGGGATATGCCGTTAACCTTGACAACCTTGTACCTTACGCCAGGGATATCGCCCTTACTTCTTCCCATCCTTCCTCCAATACCCTCAACTACGACCTCATCGTGTTCATCTATGTAGTTGATTGCACCGTCGCCGGGTGCAAAGGCAGTGATCTGTCTTCCATTCTTAATCAACTGAAGCTTCACGCACTTTCTGATTGCGGAATTTGGCTGTTTAGCCTCTATTCCGACTTTTTCAATAACTATGCCCTTCGCCTGGGGTGCACCCTCAAGTGGATCACTCTTCTTCTTGAGCTGCAAGACTCTTCTCTTATAGTCACGATCTGACCATCTGAACCTGCTTCTTCCCTTCGCGAGCTTGTCTCCAGCATTTTGACCATTTGCCAATATATCACCCTACTAAATCATGAAATTGTTAGTGCCTTCGGGATATTTTCATAACTATTTAAGATATCCATTCCATTCAAAAAAGATTGGTTGAAATGTTAATGGAAACAATGCTTATAAAAAATATTCTTACTTCTATTGAGCCTGTTTGTCCTCTGATAGTACCATTTCAACATGTACTTCGAATTTGACCTTTGAACCGACCATGACACCGCCGGTCTCAAGAACGCTGTTCCATTTCAATCCAAATTCTTCCCTTACAATTTCTCCGGTAACAGTTGCTCCAAATCTCTCGTTTCCATATGGATCCTTGATCTTTCCCTCAAATGTTCCTCTGAGTTTTACCTCCTTGTTTATTCCCCTTATCGAGAGATTTCCTGTTATTTCATAATCCTCATCGGATACATGCTTTATCTTTGTGGATTCAAATGTGAGGGATCTGTATTTGTCTGCCTCAAAGAAATCGGGGGACCTCAGATGCGCATCCCTCTTTTCCTCATCTGTTGTTATACTGAGAGGATCGATCTCGACTCGCACCTTGGATCCCTCCAGATTATCCGGGGAACCTGTAAAGACGACATCGAATTTCTTGAAATGCCCCTTGACGTTTGATATCATCATGTGCCGCACGCTGAACTCCACGCTGGAATGTGCCTGATCCATTTTCCAAGTTTCTCCTACCTGCATATTTATTTCACCATACAAAATTACTTTTTGCAATCAGGTATAATAGATACATTAAAATACCTTCTGCTACTTACATGATATGAGGTGTCATTGATGCAATCTAATGCGATGTCATTTGAGGCATTGAAGGAACATGTGAACTGCCCGATAGTTTCAGCGATAAAGAATATTGGTGGCCTTTGGAACCTGATAATCATCCGGTATCTTTCGGAGAAGCCAATGGGGTTTAACGAACTTCTCAAAACAGTTGATGGTCTGAATTCCAAGACCTTATCAAGGGTGCTTAAGAATCTCCAGGCAAATGATATCATCGTAAGAAAGATAATTAACACCCAGCCTTTCCTTGTGCAGTATTCACTGACTGAGAAAGGCGAGGCATTGAAGCCCGTTCTCGATGCACTCAGGACCTGGGGAGAATCCTTTCAGTCCTGATCATCATTTTGTCTTCGAGATTATCCGGATAACATCCCCTTCCTTCAGCTCATGATCTTTCCCGATAACCATCTTTGTTTTACAGTCAATAGCCCTGATGAATCCTTCGCCTATTTCTGAATGCACCATGAATGCAAGATCCAATGGTGTTGATCCCTTTTTTAGCAGGAATGCATCCGGCAGGATGTTTCCGTTTCTGTCGGACCATGTACTCTCATCGTAAACAGGATAGACAGTTATCAGGTCAAGAATGTCCTGAACTATCTTTCCCAGAATGTCAAATGGTCTTGATATCATCTCAGATTGCAAAAACGAATCAATCTTTTCAAGCACTTCCCGCTGGGCAGAGGTGGCCTTATCGGTTGGATCGAAAGGTGGTATCCTTGTTTTTATTATACCATGGCTGACTGCCCTCTGGAGTGCAAGCTCATATTCTGCCGATATAAGATAGATATCAGGAAATGATTTCTTTATCGTCATTAATTCATCTCTCTGAAGCAGATCGGCCTTATTTCCTAAAGGAATTACAGGTTTTATCCTGCTAAAAAGGACTTCTGAAAAACTCACAATTGTGTCATGATCCCAGATGGAAAGCTTTTGTGGCAAGGATCCTATCTGAAGTATCTCGTGAATCGATTTTTCATCTATTCCAAGATAGCCGACCTTCTTAATCAGGGATTTTTCAACCCTTTCGTCTGCCGAATCTGCTTTTTTTGCAAATTTCTCCCAGTCTCTTTCTATTATACCGGAGGACCAGCGGATTATTTCCTGTTTTATTTCATGAATTTCGTTGCTGATTGATCCTTCAGGATCCTTACTGGAGAAAGCTTCCTTCGCGTCAAAAACCAGAATCAGTGAATTAGCATCCGTAACGCTCTGGAGGAACTGGTTTCCCATACCCTTGCCCTCACTTGCCCCTTCTATCAGCCCAGGAACATCCACCACCTGAACAGGGATAAGCCTCTTTCCATTCGTGCAGCTGCCATGGTTAGGTGTGCATTTTTTGTGGATCAGGACTTCAGGGCAGTCCCGTATAATGAAGGATGTTCCTATGTTCGGCTGGATTGTCGTGAATGGGTAGTTGGCTATCTCGACTTCTGTAGCTGTTATAGCAGAAAAAAGCGTTGATTTTCCGGCGTTCGGCTTGCCTATGAGGCCTATCTTGAATGACAAATTATCCCACTAATCCAGGGATACCTCAACTTTCCTTATGTCAAAGCCCTTTGGACATTCCACTTTTTCAACAAGTTTCTTCACATTAACCTTTCTTCCCTCTTTCATATGCATGAGGTTGCAGGTCTCGATGTAACTGCATGTTATATAATCACATTTCATTGATCTTGTTGTTACTGTGGAACCTTCCTGCAGGGAACGCCCAAACTGCATTGTCAGTGTTGTTCCTATCTCTTCAACCTCAACTGTCTTAACCTTGTCACCCCTGAAAACGAAGCAGTTGTTCAATTTGTCTCTTACCTTGGTTATCCGGTAGTTTTTCCCGGGCTCAAGATTAAAACATACATTCCTGATCGCACATGGTGAACATCCGACCAGAGGGCCGACGAATTCGAATTCCAGACCTTCTTTTGCAAGGTCCTGTCCTATCAGAGATATCTTTGCCAATAAATCACCCTATTATACCAGTTATTTCCAGTGCTTTTCTCGCTGCAGAGTAACTAAGATCAGTATTTCCTAGTATGGTCAATCTTTCAGGCCGTATTGAATGAGCTTTCATCAAGGCCTTTATTGCATTTTCCTCTGATATACCATAGTCCTCAGCACGAGTTGATAAATTGATCTTCTTATAAGTATTTTCCAGCATCTGCCAGTCTCCCCCATGCAGATACATGGATGGTAGAGACCCCATGGCACACTGTTCACCATGCATCGTTTTTCCTGGTCCATAAAGCTCAAGTGCATGCGCAAACAGATGCTCGGATCCGCTTGCCGGTCTTGACGATGAAGCGATTGCCATTGCTGTACCTGATGCGAGAATCTGCTTTGTACCCAGCCACGCGGATTCTTCAACTCCCGCAGCAACAAGATGCGCTTTCTCTATCAATTCCCTGGATGCATATTCAGCCAGTGCAGCCGCCGAACNNTGGCCGTTATGTTCGAGATCACGTCTCCCGCACCAGACGCCATATACCTGTATGGTGCCTTGATCATTACTGATGTATCTGCAACGATTGCGATCGGCATGGCTGCTTCCTGAGAAAGAACTACCCCTGGACCCTTTATTGTTGCACGTGGAGAAGCTATGCCATCATGACTGGCTGTAGTCGGAACGCTTACCATTGGAACCTTGAGCCTGAATGCCACCAGCTTTGCCGCATCGATTTTTGATCCGCCACCGATTCCTATTACAATTGCAATTTTTTTATCCTTGAAATATTCAAAACATTCTGTAACATCCAGTTCAGTTACATCCTTAATCTTGTAGGATTCTGTATCAAAATTTGCTTCCACTAGGAAGTTCTCAACTTCCCTTCCTGCCATCTCATAAGTTTTCTGCCCGGATATGATGGCAACCCTTCCACGCTTGAATTCCCTCGATATCAGTTCTGGTATGACATGAAGGACGCCATGGCCTGCAACTACCTCCCTGGGAAACTGCATTGTTTTTACTTTAAGGAAATCCATTATCAGACACCATGCTTACACAATAAATATATATGATCATCACTCATCTATTCGTTTCTCTCGAAATAACCAACCGGCATGGGCTTGTTAGAATAAGATTTACATTCAGTCGCTGATACAGCGATGAGGCCAACTGGGCCTTTGAAATCTGCAGTTAAATCCTGCATTATAGTGGACAGATCATCCGAACCTATCCTTTCATAAACCCTGTAACATAAGAGGTGTTTGATTATTTCCTCGCCATAACCAGTGGCAACAACTGCACCCTTATTACCACAGTAAATTCCGGAACCGGGTAAGGGGGAATCGCCAACCCTTCCTCTCAGCATCGGGGTGGCACCACCAGTTGATACTGCCGCTGCAAATTTCCCATTTATGTATGCAACTTCGCCCACAGTGTCTGTGGAGCGTTCAAGTGGCGAGATATCGCCCATTGCTTTAAGCGATCTGTACCTTTCGTTTTCAACATCCCTTTCTAACTTTGAGGATCTGTATTTCTCCATTTGCTCAATAGCTTTTTCCGTCACCGGATTATACTCAGCATATCCGAGGAATCTTGCAAGCCTGACAGCTCCGTCACCGCTCATAATTAAATGGGGTGTCTTCTCCATAACATCCTTTGCAAGCAGCACTGGATTCCTGATCTTTTCAACTGCGATAACGCTCCCCAATCCACTTTCTGTCATTACTGCTGCATCCATTTGAATGCTGCCGTCTATACGCATATATGATCCGGTACCTGCGTTGAAGATTGGGTTATCTTCCATCTTTACAACGGAGTCTACAACTGCATCAAGTGCACTTTTCCTCAATATTGATTCTTTTGCATATGTATCTAAAATACCTGAGTGTTGAGACTGGCCGCCAACTCCACCATGCAGCATTAACAGATCTTTCGTGGCCAATAATACCAATCGCCTTTAAAATACATTTGAAGATATCTTTCTTGTAGATCTTATAACCTGTAATCCTTTAAGGAGTGAGATCCAGTTATTCAAAAAGCGTTAATGTTTCAATAATTGTTTCTACCAAAAAAATAAATTAACATTAGACATACAGCAGAAAGCGTTTTTGCTGAGGGCTCGTAGTCTAGCGGTA
>DAQB01000099.1 GCA_002502705.1 Thermoplasmatales archaeon UBA582
CCTGGACTTGTACAGCTCAAATTGACATGGATCCACTATCTTCAGACAGTTTTTTTGCCTCATTCGAGGAATTCAACATTCTCATACCTCCTTTTCTGTTTTTCTATCCACTCTTTCCTGAAAGCATCATCCTTCAGGATCCTTAACTCAAATTCATCCGGTGTCAGGTAATTCAGTGAGGAGTGTGGTCTCACTGAATTGTAGTCTTTAACGGCCCAATCTATGTAATCGCTGAACTCATCAAAGCTCTTGAACTCTCTGGAATATATGTAGTCTTCCTTGAAATGGCCGAAGTATGATTCTATGTATGCATCCTCTTCCGGTGTATGGGGATGTATGGTTTCATGATATACGCCAAAGGATTTCAGGTATTCCTCGTATTTCCTGGAGGTCAGCTGTGAACCGTTGTCTGATCTCAGGGTAAGACGGGGTACCTTGAGATCCGGGAAGGTTCCAAGGAGCGCATTCTCCATTGTCTGTATCATCTCTGCCGTTCTCACCATTCGGGATACGAGGTATCCCTTGATCTTGCGGGAACAGAGATCCACATGGGCAGATAAATAGCACCAGCCATCCCCCTCTATGTAGATCTTCGTGAAATCGGTCTCCCACATGAGATTTGGCCTTGAGACAAGAAGTGTTCGTGGCACTCTTTTCCTGTATGTCTTCTTTGATGAATGCATCAGGTTCAGATGCCTCATGTGCCTGCGGATCCTGTTTCTTCCTGAGAACACACCCTGCCTATGGAGCATTGCGGTTATCCTCCTTGTTCCATAGGAAGGTCTCTCTTCAATCAGCGATGTTATCTTTTCCTCGAGATCTGGATCGAAACGCTGCTCTCTTTCCCGTTTGTCGTAATAAAGCATGGATCTGCTTATGCCTGCAAGCCCTGATGCCCTGTATTTAGAGAATCCCTGTGCGATAAGAGAAGTCATTGCCTCCCACCTCTCCTCGTAGATTGAATTTTTTTTAACGTTTCGTTTGCTATCGTGAGTTCTCCTATGATGTTCTTGAGGTATTCTACCTCCTTTTGCGACTGAATGTTCCCCGATGATTTGCCTGGAGCAAGAGCCGCGGTACCGCCGGATATGAATGTGTCCCTCCATGCATAGAGTGCTGAGGATGCAACATTGTGCTTCCGGCAGATCTCTGCTATCGTTGCGGTGTTCGACAGGACCTCCATCACGATGCTTGCCTTTTCCTCTTTTGTACGATTGGATTTACCTACCATGTGCAGTCACCTCCAGATCCTGCAAGAGATTAAAATCTCCCCCTCTCTGGACTCTCCCCCTATATATAGCTTTCTCCATGTTCATGTTGTCTGAATGTAACTGGATCCTGTACAGATTGATTATCGAAATCCTTGCNNTGGAAAGAGTGAGTTTGGTTTACACCGAAAACTTATTTCCAAGGTTGCGACCCTCTTTGCACATATGAGTTTGCAGGAAACTGAAAAGATTTCAGATCCCCTATCAGGATTCTTCATCTTCAAAAGGGATCTAATAAATCCGGATGATATTCAAAGCAAGAGTTACAAGGTTCTTCTTGAGGTCGTAGTTGCCAGTAAATCAATGAATATTTCTGAGATTTCTTACAGATTCAATAAAAGAAAGTATGGCAAAAGCAAGATGGGACCCGGAGAATTCACAAAATTTATTGCCCTTGTCCTGAGGCTGTCGAGATATTCGATTGTGAAATTCCTCCTCGTAGGTTTGACGGGAAGCTTTATCCAGCTTGGAATACTTGATATTCTATATGGAAACCTCCATCTGGTTGAGTATCTGGTACTACCCATCGCAATAGAATCATCCATTGTCAGCAATTTTATATTCAACAATTTCTGGACATATAAGATGAGGTTAACCTCCATCAAGGCAAGCAAAAAATTTCTCAGTTACAATTTGAGTTCTATGTTTGCATTCATAATAAATTTCTCAGTTGCGACTGTTTTAACCTTGACANNATTGTAGCTTCATTCTCTATTAACTTCCTGGGAAGCAACACCTTCGTTTGGCATGTCTAAAATTTTATCGCGGGAAGATTGCAGCTCAAGGATATATGCAGAATAAAGATGTGATTGTGAGTACACGTTCCATATATCACTTATACGATTGTTTCTTCCAGATAGCAGTGTGAAGAAAAGAAGCCATTCACCAATGCCAAACCTGATCGTCNNGGAGATGTCATTCTGATGTCTGCACCAGCGTTACCGAATCCAACGTGAATGTACCCGTCAGATTGCCTGCAACAAGATCGTACTGTATATTATTGAAATAATATGGTGAAACGAGGTTGATTGTCAGATTCATTTGATTATGGCTTACTGAAACGTTAAAGCTGCCTTCTCCAATATATTGCTGTTTTCCCATGTAATTTGAAACAGTGAATGCCTGTACTGACAATGAACCTCCATTCGATACCTGAACACCTGATAAATGGAATGTAAGGTTAAATTTTCCCTGCGGCATCATGAAATATGGCCCATAGATTAATGTTCCATTTGAATGCGATGGGAAAAATATTTCTCCATTAGATCCCATTAAACTCTTGTTGCTGGGAAAGTCCTTAAATGAAAGGTTCTGGTCATAGGGGATGAACTGCGTTGTGGAAGCGGTATTAAGCCTGTATAGGGTGATTCCAGCCTTCTCTTCAATGATGCCGTAATTGTGACTCAACAGGAAATTGTCGATTGTGTAAAGAGGGGTTGCATTTTTCCCCATTGAAGGGAGGATATTCCTGTCAAACCATGATGTGTATGGGTACGCAATAATATATTCAGGAATGGTGCCGTTTGAAATAATACCCGGCACCATTGATCTATAATCCTGTGCCAGGCATGGCATATTATTCTGGATCAGGACTGTCTGGTTTTTTGGTATAAGTGAAATTTCACTGTTCAGGTAGCTGATATATCTATGCTGCACAGGACTGAATGTATATTGGCTTTCGCCATAAATTGGATACATGTTCTGAATATCTACCTGCAGGGGGGTCTTTTCGAAGGCTGCGTAGGGTCCAATAGATATCCCAGTCAAGACGATAGAAACAACAACAAAGGCAATAATTGTTCTTGTGACCGCTTTTGAAGGAATAATCATCTTCAACCTGGGTATCCTGATCGTATTCAGGTGATTCAACAGCAAGGACATAGCGGATATGAATGCAAAAAATATTCCTGGCGCAAATAGGGCCGGATATTGAACCCCCTGCATGAAGAAGCCGGGATAGTTATTAAAAAGGGCAAGTCCAATCCCCGGTATTGCAATCAGCAATTCCAGCGGAGCAATGAAAGGCAGGAAGAGAAATGGTGCAAATATCCAGATGATGAAGGTTATTTTATCAGAAATAAACCCAGGACCTGTTGATGATGATGGAAAGAAGTTTGAAGTAAAGGCATAGGTATAATTGAATGAAGTAGCGATGTTGACAGAAACAAACACAAAAATCAATAGTACTGAGAAGTAGAGGAGAAGTTTTTTGTTGTGTTTTAGGTGAGGCGAATTATCCCGCCGTGCCTGCAAGTAATCAACCACAATATATGCAAATACAATGAATGGGGCAAGGTAATCCGTTATGGAGGCAAGTACAAGGAAGACTATGGAAGATCTTCGTTTATTATACATTCCAAGCATTATTCCAGTGAGGAAGAAGAAGGGAAAAAGTGCCATGAAATGAAAATCAAACCAGAATATTCCCTCAACCGGAAAATAGAAATTCCACAGGATTGGAATTGCAAAAGCAAACAGCTTTGAATTTGTTCTTTTCCATGCAATCATTCCGAGAGGAAGGGCTGAAAATGAAAGAAGGGTATCCTGAAACACAAGCAGAGTCCACATCTTTGGATAAATTGCATAAAATGGTGACATTAGAAGATAGATCAATTTATTGTACGCAATATTCTTCAAGCCATCCAGTGTGAGAGGGATGCCTCCGTGAAATACAAGATATATCTGGGCACCATTGACACCCAGGTCAAAAACTGTTGATCTGTAGTCGAAAAACTTCAAGAGGGATATCCCGGAGTATATTGTCGAGAATATCACAGAAATCAGGAATGCCCAAAGGAAAATTGTCCTGCTATCCCTATTCTCGAAAATCCTGACCTTGAGCATTTAATAGGCTAAGTGAATCGAACTATAATTCTTTTAGTCTGAAATCTAACGAAATCAAATAGATTTTTAAATGTAAGTGACATTTCTGATTTATTGCAAGAAAATACTCTGGAAATTAAGAAAAAAGAGGAATTCAAGAGATTCAAGTTCCTGGTCTTCGGTATACTATTTGTCACTTACCCATTCCAAATTTTCCCTTTCATCAGCTATCTTAACACGCCTGCGATCATCGGATTCTGGATATCAATCATAATCGGAGCCACGCTCCTGATCTATATGTTCATCCCAAAAATCAAGATTCCACTTGTTGAGAAACTGCCGTATATCGGCCTGATAATCGCAATTTTCGAACTGTTCCTTGTTGTCATAAGCGTATTCCCGAATGCAATGACCGATGAGATAGCAGTTTCAACATATGGCGCCAAGCTGTTCCTTGAAGGCAGGGACCCATACAGCAACGCAAATA
>DAQB01000148.1 GCA_002502705.1 Thermoplasmatales archaeon UBA582
GAGACTCATATGGGCAGATCACGTTGTCCCTGCCATATTCCAGGAATTCCTCTGCGAATGGGAGCTCATTGAAAAGATATGCCTTTGTGGAATCTGACCAGACATCGTAGTTATAGAATCTGCAGGCATCTGAATCTCCGTCGATAACCTTTTTTTTACGCAGTCTGCAGAATCTTGATAGTGATTCGGAACTGAACTCCTGGTGACCCTCAATCTCCCTGTATAAAAGGCATAGATTCGATCTGCCCTGGAGTGGCATCGCGTTTATTTTCAAACCTGCCTTGAGCCTTCTAAGCTCCCTTATTACCTGCTCCTGCTGTGAATTTGTTCTCGTAAGATACAGAATTCTTTTATTATTTTCAGCAGCATACTTGACCGCTGCACTGAGTCCCATAACGGTCTTTCCAGAACCAGTCGGTGACTCTATTGCAGCACCAATATCGGCTGTGAATGATGTAATGATGAATGATATGATATCATTCTGGTATTCCCTGAGCTTGAAATCCTGTTCAGTATCCAACGGCAGTCTATTTTTCTTATCTAATTATATCTTTCCAAATTGCTGTTAAACATAGATTACAGTGAAAAACCATGTAATCAGGATTGAAATGTGGTGAGCAATTCTGAAATATAATTTTTTGAAGAGTTGAATTGTGATTTTGGCATTCATTCTTAACTTAGGCGATGAAACGAGATAATGTGATTTGACCTGTCTGCTGTAAATCTTCTCGAACGAACTTAAGCAGGAATACAAAGGTAAGACCCTGAATACTGTGCGCATTGTCTTCTTGTTTTTCGTCTTTTTACACTTTGTGTTGTGCATAGTTCAAATGAACTTTTTCGGTTAATATTTATATGTTCATTTCATGTAAATGTTTATCATATGTAAATTTATTGAGATTTTATGGTAAAAACTGTAACCGTGAACCTAGATGAGGCAATAGAAAAAAGGTTCAGGGAGAAAGCCACATTAAAGTACGGTCATAGAAAAGGATCGTTAGCAATGGCCTTGAATGACCCCCTTGAAAGCTGAATAAAGGATGAGGGTGTGGATTCCCTCAGTGAAGATCTTAATCTCCTTGACAAAGGAATAAAGATGAAAAAATCGAACTTCGAACGGGAAGAACTTTATGAAAGATGAGTCTTTTTACGACACAAACATTCTGATCAATGCGTATGACCTTAACGAACCCCGGAAAAGGAAGTTGTGCAAACAAATCGTAAAAGATGTTTTCTCGGGCAGGGATGTGGGAGTTGTATCAGGCCAAATATTGGTGGAATTATATAACTCACTAACACGGAAACTCGCTGTTCCCGAAGATTCAGCGAGGAAAATTGTGGAATCTTTCATTTTGTCTGAAAACTGGCTGAAAATTAATGATAATGAGAACACTATAAAGGCAGCCTTAAAGAGTTCGTTTGCCTTCAAGTCCCCTTTTCTAGACGCACTTATTGCTGAAACCATGAAGGAACATGGTCTAAACACGATCATCACAGAGAACGAAAAAGATTTCATTAAGATACCTGGTATAAAAGTTATCAATCCGCTTGGTTTGAAAGATTAATTCACCAAGATCCACTTCAGTCAACCGCCCCAAACAATTATACTGGCCTGACCAAATTGTTAAATATGTCCCGTTATTATATTCATCTTCATGGAGAAAAGAAGCAAAAAGATTGTGTTCATAGCTATTATTGCAGCTGTGATTGTTGCGGCTCCATTGTCGTTTTATGAATACGATCAACTCCATGTCATTCATCTTCCATTGGTTCTGTCTACGAATTCTACCTCATCATATACATGGTCAGGAAATTTCTCATATCAACCATACGGGTGCAGGGAGTTAAACATGACTGAACAGATTGTATCAACAGAAATCCTCAGCCCTGGAGAACCAATATCATACCTGAACATGACTATTTCTGGAAAGTCCTTTTACCTGCCGGCTTTTTCCGGAAACACCGGAGCTAATTTTGCTATTATTGTCAATGTAAGTGGTTTGATTGCACCGAAGCTCAAACCTGATAGAATAGAGTTGGTTGAAAACTATACTGTCCCGCCTGATATGAAATTCCAGGGTTTCCAGCATTGGCATGGCTGCTATAATACAACTAGAACAAGACCAGGATCATGTTGTTATATATCCTTCAATACTTCACTTTGCAAGCCATATCCTCTGTATAGCACTGCGGATCTGGTCAATGAGAGTCTTGCAAGCAATGGTTATTATTCATTTGCGTGGGAACAAGAGACCTGTCAAAACATATTAAGACTTAACCCCGGAGACAATATTTACATTGGTTTCGAGTACTATCTTCTTGGTATGTCCAATCCGGTCACGGTCTCATTCCTGTTGAGGTTGCAATATGTTGAATAAGACTCCCATTCTCTAAACCGCACTTTCTTGCAGCATTCCCATTCTCATCCGGTGTCTTACATAAAATTATTTTTGTTTGTATATCCAATCCCGTATAAATGGGATCATCGCCTCCTGAACGGTGATCCCACAATAACAAAAGTGAAATGTTAATTTCCATGATCCAAGCCTCTTATGGATTCGATTAAATTTTCAGGATTGTAAAACGTTTTATACCTGTATTTGAAAAACCCAAGCAGGTTAAATATTAATTACAAATAATCATTTAAGATGCTGTTTCTCCTTGAACAATACTTCAAAGATAGTCCTACAAGGAAGAAGATAGTTGAGGGTCTGTTCAACAGNNGGAATATCGGTCAAGGGCGGAAAGTTTTTTTGTGGGAGCATTGAGATTTCGCCATCCCAGGTCGCTACTGCGCTGGGTGTCAACAGGCGAACTGTTTACGAAACGCTGAAACAGATCGAGGACAACGAGGCGGTATCTGAAATGATGGAGAACCTTGAGCCTGAACTTGACCTCAGTCGGGTATCTCCTCTTCTTGGATCTCAGGTTATAACAGTTTACGTTTCCACTGGGTATTTTCAGAGGGTGCTTTCAGAATTCTTCAAGCAGTTCAGCAATTACATGTGCCATGCAGTTGAATTCGTATCCAGAAATCTTTCAAGATCNNCCAAGAAAATATATTGAAGAGTTTTCAGAGACACGGGGGGTACAGAAGATTAGGGTCGTCGAGTCTGATAAAGATTCGGAAGCCATTCTCTGCCAGAAATGTAATGTATACATATGTCCAAATAAATTAAAGAGCCCGCTGGCGAATGACAGCATGTCTGTGCCAATCAGTGAAGAGGCTGGATCGATTCGTTTTCTGAAGTGATTTTTCAATCTTTATTTGAGTTTNNTGTCTATTTCCTCCGAAGCTGGGTGTTTCGGAAGTCCGGGCATCAGCATAACGTCGCCCATAACTGGAATGATAAAACCCGCACCGCTGGATATATTAATCCTGGAAACCTTGCAGACAAAATCTGATGGTGCGCCGAGGAGTCCGGGATCATCACTGAGTGAATACTGTGTTTTAGCGATGCACACGTGAAGGTTGTTCAGACCGATCTTCTTGATCTGCCTCAGATCCTTTTTCGCCTGTTCTGAATATATGACGCTCTTAGCTCCGTATATCCTCTTTGCGATCCTGTTTATCTTTTCCTCCGGAGATTCCTCGGTGGAATATGTGTAGTTTGGCTTCGTAGATTCAGGATTAATATTCTGGAGAACGGAATTTGCAAGATCAATTCCACCTTTGCCACCTTCCTGATAGAACCTGGTCATGGAATGCTTTATTGAATTTGATTTTAACAGATTCCCGAGAATCTCAATTTCAGAGGGGTCGTCATTGTCGAACATGTTGATGGAAACGATAGGTTCAAAGCCATAACTCCTGATTATCTCTACATGTCTTCTGAGATTCTGGAACCCGTCCTCTATAATATCAGACGCTTTTTTGTTAACCTCTGCTTTTCCATTGTATTTAATTGCCTTCAGCGTGGATACGATAACAACTGCCGATACCTCGATTTCAGCCTCCCTGGTAACTATGTCAAAAAATTTCTGTGCACCAAGATCCGATCCAAAACCAGCCTCAGTAACCACATAATCAAGGTGGGATAAAGCAATCTTATCCGCAATAATGCTGGAGGTTCCATGTGCAATGTTACCAAAAGGACCAGTGTGGATGAATGCAGGCACACCTTCGGTTGTCATCACAAGGTTTGGCTTAAGTGCCTCAACGAGAATTGCGGCCATTGCGCCATTTGCCTTCAGATCTGATGCGAAAACAGGCTTTCCTTCGTAAGTGAATGCGACTGTGATTTTTCCCAGCCTGTCTTTTAGATCTTTATATGACCTGGAAAGGCCAAGTATAGCCATTATTTCCGAAGCCGGTACTATAACAAAATTGTCGCCAGTCATTGCACCGGTATCCCTTCCACCTGCGCCCACTATAATCTACCTGAGCGATCGATCGTTCATGTCAACCGTCCTGGGGAAAATTATCCTTTTTGGATCTATACGCAACTCATTTCCATGGTAAATATGATTATTTATAAGGGCAGAAAGAAGATTGTGCGCGGCTGAAACAGCAGGAAAATCTCCGGTNNCGTGAAGATGAGATTTATCCTGTCTGATGGCTCGACGCACGATTTTCCGCCGCCCGTAGCACCTCCCTTTATGCCAAAACATGGGCCAAGGGATGGTTCCCTTATGGCTATTCCGACCTTCTTGCCTAAAAGCTTCAAGGATTGGCCAAGCCCAATAACTGTAGTGGTCTTACCTTCGCCGGATGGTGTCGGATTGGTTGCAGTGACAAGTATAAGTTTACCCTTCTTCTTTGCAGACCGATCAAGAGAGGAAAGTGAAATTTTTGCTATATCACGACCATAGTTTTCAGCGTATTCGGAGAGACCTATCTCACGTGCGACGTCACCAATTGTCTTTATAGAATTCTGCATAGTGATCATATCAGATCACGATATTATAATATTAAAGCTTATAAATGCGGATTAACTGGAATGCATGAACTTATCAACATTGAAGGATCAAACATCCAACTGCTGATTTGAAAGTGTAAAGATGAAAATTTTCTCTTTCATTAATGATTTTGGATAGATAATCTTTTTATAGAGAATTTTATACATATATCCGTGGAAGACTTCAGAAAATTCCTGTTAAAGGAATTAACTGTGCAGCTGCGTGATCATGGTTTCGTGTTTACGGAACCTGATATGGATGGCATTGCCAGTTTCGATCTGGCTGCCAAAAGAGATGATGATAAATTCATTATCAAGATAGTTTACAACATAGACACAATCAGGGAAGAGAATGCCATTGAGATGAATTATATCTCAAAACTGATAGGCTGTATTGCGCTCGTAATCGGAAAGCGGGCCAGCAACGGGGATCTCGAAAGTAATATTGTGTATTACAGGCACGAGATTCCAATAATGACATATGATACATTTATAGATTACATGGATGGTTCTCGCCCGTATATCTATTCAGCACACGGTGGATACTACGTTTCCATAAAGGGAGATTCCCTTAGGAGTTTAAGAGAGAAAAAGCGTTATTCCATAGGATATGTTTCTGGCTCAATTGGTGTTTCAAGAAGAAGCATATCTCTTTATGAAACCGGGACGGCAGCCACACTTGATGTATACATGAAGCTTCAGCGCCTCTTCAGCGATGATATAAAGAAGACGATAGATCTTCTTTCCGGGATTCGAACAACACAGGCAAACCGTTTCCCGGAAAACCTTCAGAACGATTTCTTCGAATCCATTTTCAGTATGATGAGATCCCTTGGATTCGAGATGTTTCCTTTCAGGAAAACTCCATTTGACGCAATGGCGAGCGATAATGCTGCAGATCGGATAATGCTCGGGCTTGCTGAGCAGCTTGGTAGTTATAGGAAAGCAAAGGCCATTGCAAATTTATCAAAACTGTTCGAGAAGGATTCTCTGGTGGTAAGCAAGGAGAAAACAGATAAATCCTCAATTCAGGGATGCCCTGTTGTGAATTATTCAGATATGGTCGAGGCAAACAGGAATGGTTCCCTCGACATGCTTCTCAGAAAGAAGACAGATTCACGATGAAGAAAGAATTCAAGATGGAAAATGGAACCTCGATACTTATGTTCGGAGGGGTTAAAGGTTTAATCCGGGACGGCGAGGATTTAAAGGAAACGCTTCAGAGCTTCCGGCCTGATGTAGTCTGTGTGTCAATACCTGAAGAGTCTATAGATTCCCTGGAAAAGTTCATGGAGGACCCATATGAATTGACATTATCAGATTACGAGGTCATTTATGGAACAATTCTTTCTGAATTCGGGGAGGTCATGGTTCCTCCTCCGATCTACATGGAGGCTGTAAAATATGCAAGGCATTTTTCCGTAAGGCTGGAGGGGATCGATCTGGATGAGGATTCGTATTCACAGGTCTATATGGACAACATGAAATCGATGGATCTCATAGCACATTCCGTTAGGAAAAGAAGGATCATGCACCATTCGTTTAAATCGACAACGCCAGAAGATTTTGTTGAGGAATGGACAAGCATGGTGAACAGGGTAAAGGGTCTTTCAAGAATTGATAATGAACGCTTGAAATACATAGAGGAAAGGTCAATTGATATAATTTCTTCAAACCCCGGGAAATCAATAGCTTTTGTCCTGGACTATGAATTTCACAAGGATTTTGTGAATTTTATTGAAAATAGTTTAAACCATTCAGGCCCTGAAGCCCTTGAATAGAATGTATATCTCAGAACTACTCTGCCTGGATGCTTTTGGCTTGATAATTCTGCTGGACTGAAAATGGATCTTCCATTTATCTATGAAAGACTTTGTCAGATCGCCCTGAAATTGCTTGACCAGCACTTTGCCCTCGTTCTTAAGGAATTTTAATGACAGTTTCATCACCCTTTCACATATCAGGTAGGATGATGAATGATCAACATCGATACTGCCTGATGTTTTGATCATGGCATCTGAAAGGATGACGTCAAACTTATCCTTTCCGTTGTCCAAAAGAAAACGCGAAATACCATTCTCCACCTCAGGATTCATTATATCAGATCGAATAAAAGTAACATTGCTGACGGGGTTCATTCTTGCCATGTCGATAGAAAGAACCGGCGATTGTGTGATAGAAATGATGACTGACGACCAGCCTCCGGGCGAAGAACCGATCTCAAGCACAATGTCACCCCTGCGAAGGATGTGCTGCCTGTCCTGTATTTCTGTCAGTTTAAAGGCAGCCCTGCTGCGGAGGTTTAGTTCCCTTGCCTTATAGTAATATTCGTCCCTTCTTTCCGTGGTTACTCCCCTATGTGTTTCCTGTAATTATCAGGTGACAGATAATCCACGGTTTTACCCGTTACTTTCATCTTTACCATCCAGTTGGCATAACTGTCCGTGTTCAGAATTTCAGGCTTATCCTGAACCGTTTTGTTGATTTCAACTATTTCCCCCTCAACCGGTGAATAGACATCCTCAGCCGATTTGACTGACTCCACTGTTAATAATACTTCACCTGCTTTTTTCTTATCTCCAATTTTTGGAAAATCCACGAATACTATGTCCGTCAGCTGGTGCTGTGCGTAATCTGTTATTCCTATTTCTGCTATATTTCCTGTAAGCTTCACCCACTCATGCGTTTTTGTATATTTCAGATCTTCCGGTATCTTAGACATGGAATAGGCAAGTGGATATTGTTATATAAAAATACATCCATGTGAGATCTGGTCTGCTTAGATCACTGATGAACGATTAAGTTATCCTTAGGATAGGATTTCTTCCTGAAATGCAGGGTCATTAATACAGCCCAAAACCCTATCGCGGCTGTGCCGAATGTCTCGAGTTCAGCACTGGAAGGCCATGGGAGGCCAAAGCCAATGGAAGATGAAAGTATAGCAAGGACGATTACGTAGACAGCCCACTTTCTGTCATCAAGAATCAGGCCTATACCCCATGTTATTATTGCGATATCTGAAAGAATAAAGAACCACACTGATACAAAATCATGCGGATATGTGCCTCCATGGTATATCCCGATAAGAGCCAGAAAAAGCGACGATATCATGAGAAATGAGCTACCGCTGGACTCGATTCGATTCTTCGAATGAAGGAGGAGAGAACATGCAAAAACAAACAATAGAACAGATGTGAACATCAGCCCAACGTTGTATACCCATGGATCATTTGCCCCGGGTGAACCAAGCTGGCTGAGAGCGCCGGTGTAAAAATCGAATGATGGGTTTATGGCAATTGCTGTCGATATCCATACCGCGGCGGAGATCATTGCAAATATGCCAAAATAAAGGGTTGATGACATCGCTTTTTGGATGTTCATGGCAGTAAATACGCAGGTTGCTTATCAGTTTAATCCAGCATACAGGCTATACCCGAGAAAAGCAGAAAAAAGGTCCTCTACTCTATTTTTCAGGTACAAGGATGTTGCCCAAAGACGATATCTAAAAAATTAGAGATATTTCTTATCTACGTAGCACCATTTCCACTTTCTGTCAGGATACGCGGTCATTACAGCATGGCCGGTTTGCTGGAAATGCTTTGTGGCATGCATTCCCTCTGAAGAATCACAGCAGCCTAGATGCCCACAGACAAGACACATTCTAAGCTGGACTGTTTTTGTGCCTTCCTCGCGGCATTCTCTGCATTCTGTTCCTGCTGGCTTTACGTTTGGATCTATCTGATCGATGTGTTCGCATGTATCCATTTCTCAACTATTGCATTATTTGATTTAAGATTGATCTGACTTCAAAAAAAAGAAAAAATATTTTGTAAGTAGGGGCAGGTATCTGCCTACTTACTTATTGTCTGAAGCTCTATGCCTTTGAATTTCCTGGAGTTCCTTATTCTTCTGATATACTCAAAGACAGCAGGCTTCAGGTAGTTCTCGATGTAGTCCAGGACATCCATGTCTGAGTCATATGCCTCAGTGAAAACAGCCGAAAGAAGGTATGGCATCAGTGTCTTCGCATCCAGAATGGTCAAGTCATGTTTTGCCCATATCTTGCTAACCTCGGACGCGATGTTTTCCATGCAGGACATCCTGTCTCCGGTTATTTCCCCTTTCTCAAATTTGTACGAGCCCTCGTTCTCGACTTTCTTCGCTTCAAAACTCTGTGCTTCAATACCATTGTCAGCCATTTTTTTCACCTCCAATGTTATTAATGCAGTGGTGTATTTTATACTTCTATATAAACTTTGCTAAACTCCTACAGTAAATATAATATAGTTAATATACAAATTCAGGTCTATTTAGCTCATCTATCTGGATATAATCGTAACTACATCCTCGTCTTCCATTTTGTAATCCAGGCCCACCCTCATCTCAGCGGTTTTTCTCCTGCTATTCAGGACGATCGCATACCTGAACGAGGAAAGCATCTCCCTGCTGATATGCCTGCATACATCCCTGACCTTTGCACCCCTTCTGAGTATGAGTGGCCTCTCATAATCTGTCTCGCCCGATTTTTCCCGCATATAAATCCTGATGAGGTTCAGGGAATCATATATTCCAACCTTCAGATCCTCGATGCCGGTACGTGTAGAAGCTGATACAAATACATGCTTTATCCTGGCAGGGAGAGAATCTTCAATCGTTTCCCTGTCATAAGCGAGGTCTGATTTGTTTACAGCGATAAGCACGGGAAGGTGAATTGTATTTCCCCTTAGAAAATCGATTATGTCGTCGGCGTCCACTGCCTCCCGTATGTAAAGCTCACAGTTGGTTATCTTGAATTCTTTCAATATATCTCTTATCTCGGTTTCCTTCACAGGTGTTGACTTGGGTGAATAGACACGTATCCCTCCGCTGTTCGTCTTTTTCATCGAAATGTTTTTCTTCTTCCTGCCAACAACTATTCCTGCGTTTCTCAGTTCCATTATGATGTTGTCAATGCCACCAGTTCGGACATCCGTAACAAGAAGAATAAGATCAGCGGCTCTTACCGCCGACAGGACTTCGCGGCCCCTTCCTGATCCTGCGGCTGCGTTCTCTATTATTCCCGGGAGATCAAGTACCTGAATTATGGCTCCCCTGAATTTCATCGTGCCAGGTATGACCTTCAATGTTGTGAAGGCATAACTCCCAATTTCGCTGTCGCTGTCTGTCAAACGGTTCAGCAAGCTTGATTTTCCAACGTTTGGATAACCAACAAGCGCAACTGTTGCGTCACCGCTCTTCTGGATCGAGAAACCTTTCCCTCCACCTTTCCTGTGGCTTTCAGATTCGATGATAAGCTGAGACATCTTTGCTTTGAGGATGCCGATATGATGCTCTGTTGCCTTGTTGTACTGGGTCTTTTTCAGCTCAGCCTGGATGTCCTTAATCTTATCTTCAATTGTGGGCAAAATTATCTCCCTTGTGTGATCACATAAGACCAGATCGATTCGAAATCAAACCTTGCCTCTTTTATTGGTTTAAAGGCAAGATCATTGAACTCCGAAATGATTGATTTAATATTAGTGAGGTCAGACAGGATCGTGAAAGCAGAACCCCCTTCGGAAAGATGCCTTTTCAACCCGCTCAGAAATCTCTGAATAACCGCGAAGCCATCAGATCCGCCATCCCACTGTTCGGATCCTGGCAGGTTATCCTGTGTGGGCAGGTAAGGTGGATTGAAAATTATTGTGTCGTAAATACCGTTGATGTTCTGGAAAAGATCTGATTTTGTTATTCTTAATCTTATTTTATTGAGAGAGGCATTTTTTCTTATGCATTCAATTGCGGAATCAGATATATCTGAAGCCTCGGTATCGAATCCTCTCTTTGCGCAGGAAATCGCCAGGATTCCTGATCCGGAGCCCAGTTCCAGTACCTTTCCGGAAGGTTTTATAGTCTCCATGAGAAGAAACGTGTCTTCCGACGGCGGATAGACGCCTTCGCATTCCTCAAAGCAGACGTCACCATATTTTTCAACTGGCATGTTCCACAATAATGCATATCAAACTTAATAAGTAATCTTTTGTGCTCTTTACTGGAATAATAAATGGAAAATTAAATAGTTCTGGAAAATGGTAGGAACGGATCAATGAATTATACTTTGATTGCATTACACAGGGTTGGTTTCACGTGGCACTGACTGTTATCATTGCTGAGAAGGCAGATGCGGGACGCAGAATTGCATATTTCCTCTCCGAAGGTACTCAGAAGTCCAAAAAGGCGAATGGTACAAGTTACATAGAATTCAGCAGGGATGGAAGAGACTATGCCCTAATTTCTCTTAGCGGTCACATAGTGGAACTTGATTTTCCAAAGGAGATGAATGACTGGAGCAATGTTGATCTCCACAAGCTGATTTACACCAGAATAGAGAAAAACCTGAAAAATAAAACAGCCGGGAAAACACTTGCCGGCTTTGGTGAGCCCGGATCTGAGTTCATAATTGCAACCGACTATGACAGGGAAGGGGAACTTATTGGAACTGAAGCTCTTGAACTCGCCGGTTTTGACCGCGAGAAGAGAAAATTTGAGGTTAAGAGGGCAAAATTCAGCGCATTGACCAGGGAGGAGATACTATCTGCGTTTGAAAAGCCGATAAGCGTTGATTTTGACCTGGCTGATTCTGCTGCTGCGAGAGAGGAGATCGACCTGATTTGGGGCGCAGTTTTAACAAGGTTCTTTTCTGTATCCACTAAGAGACTTGGNNGATTTCCTTTCCGTCGGAAGGGTACAGACTCCAACTCTTGCACTTATTGTTGATCGCGAGGAGGAAATACAGAACTTCAAGGAAGAGGCATTCTGGAGAATTATCACAACATTCTTCAAGAAGGGGAACTTCAAAGGCGTTTACAAAGAAGAGAGAATATTTGATAAGGATGACGCCCAGAAGGTATTTGAAGCGGTCAATGGCAAGGATGGTGTAACGAAGAGCTTCACCATGGAAAAGGCCAGGATATACAAACCTCCGCCTTTCAACACAACAGAATTCCTGAGAGAGGCAAGCAGGATAGGCGTAAACCCGGCCAGGGCGATGTCGATAGCTGAGAATCTTTACATGCGTGGATATATAAGCTATCCCAGAACCGATAATACCGTTTATCAGAGAAGCATCAACCTGACGGGTGTCCTGAAGAAATTACAGAAGGGCGATTTCAAGAATGACGTGGAAAAGGTCCTTGCGCAGGAGTCCATAAGACCATCTAGAGGCAGAACTGAGGCAACAGATCATCCGCCAATATATCCCGTCAGTTCTCCGAAGGCTGGTGAGCTTAAGAGCGATTTTCAGAAGATATATGAGCTCGTTGTAAGAAGGTTCCTGGCCACTCTATACAGGGAGGGCGAAAGGGAAGTCAGGAAGGCTGTGATAACTATAGAAGGATACGATTTCAACACTGAAGGCTCAAAAATAACAGATCCTGGATGGCTGGATCTCTATCCGTACAGGAAAGTAAATGAATCATACCATCCCGATCTTAAAGAGGGTGAAAAGGTAAAGGCTGTAAAATGGGAGATGGAAGAGGATCGCACAAAACCTCCACCAAGGTATGACATGGCGAGTCTTCTAAAGGTGATGGAAGACCTCCGTCTTGGAACAAAGAGCACCCGTCATGATATTATACAGAAGCTACTGGATCGTGGCTTTATACAGGGAAATCCGGTCAGGCCAACCTACCTGGGAATAGGCTTCATCAAGGCCGTTAATACGGTAAAATCACCAATATCAAAACCGGAGATGACAGCGAAACTGGAGGAGGATATGGACCGTATCACGAAAAAGGAGATTACGAAACAGTCTGTTGTCCAGGAGAGCCAGGAGATGCTTGATTCTGTGCTTAAGGAATTCATATCAAACAAAGAAAGGATTGTTGAGGTGATTAACAGCTCAGCTAAGATGGGGGATGTTGTAGGAAAGTGCCCGATTCATTCTACAGATCTTGTCCTGATGAAGAGCCGTGACTCGGCTAAGATAAAATGCGTAACACCAGGTTGCAGGATAGATTTTTATGTTCCTGCCAACGCGCTTGTCAAGGTGGAGGAAAGGAAGTGTCCTGAATGTTCTCTACCGTTAATAAGGATAATAAGAAGAGGGCAGGCGCCTGAAACAAGGTGCATAGATCCTGGGTGCGTATACAATACGAAGAATGCCTCCCTTGGTAAATGTCCGTTAGACGGCGGAGATCTCATAATAAGGCAGTCCAGGAGCGGGAAGAGGTTTCTTGGTTGCTCCAATTATCCCAAATGCACGAACACTTACTCTCTTCCACAGATGGGTTTCATTTCTGCGACGGGTGAAACCTGCCCGGAATGCGGAGCTCCGCTCCTGGTATCGCTAAGAAAGGGCTACAGATGGAAGTTCTGCCCCAAGATTGACTGCAAGTATAACGGCAGGAAGAATGACAGAAAAAGCACAGCTCAGGTCAAATCCTGAGCTCTGGACAATAATAATATTCGTTGTGGCATCGATACTAGCGACGCTGTTCACGTATGCTTTGACCGACAGCGGTTACCAGGGTAGTACCAGTACAACAGAGAGTGCATCATACTTCATAATATACATACTTGCGACGCTTGGAATAACAGGTATTATCCTTTTTCTCGCAAGAAAAAACAAGGGCCGCTATGTGAGAACTATCTTTCTTGTAGTTATGATATACGTCATTTTTTTCGTTTCTCTTGTAATATCTGATGTTGTAGTAACAGCTCTTTTCAACTATCAGTATCTTTCGCTATACCTTCCGTTTCCGGATGAATATCTTACACTTGAAGTGTTATCTTACCTGATATGGCTGGTACCACCCGCAGCTTTCGGTTATCTCTTATTCAGCAAACCTAACTGGATTGTTGTAAATATAACAGGCCTGATCCTCTCAATCGGCATTGCATCAATATGGAGTCTTGTCCTGGGAATATGGTTCGCGCTTGCTCTTCTTGTATTAATGGCAGTCTATGATTACATTTCAGTTTTCAAGACAAAGCACATGGTCACGCTTGCAAATGTCGCAATAAGTGAAAAAATACCCATGTTATTCGTTATACCTGAATCAAACGATTTTGACATGGACTCAATATCTATAGAACACCGCGAAGGAAACAAGGCACTGCTATTGGGATTCGGTGATATTGCTATACCCACAGTCCTCGTAGTTTCCTCCTCTGTTTATGGCATTCAGAGATCATTGCTCTTCTTTATCCTGCCACTTCTTGGTGGAATAGCCGGAATGACATACCTGATGTTTTTCATGCNNCGGCGTGATAGCGGGTTTTGCGCTTGCACTTCTACTAACAGCAATTTGATTCGGTATTGATCCAGCCTGGTGGTGAGGAGTGCCCCATTTTCAACCCGGTAATAATTAGTGGAGAAAAGTCCTCTTGTTTGTGAAATAAAGGGGTATTTGCAGTTCCTCGCATCTCTTTATAACTTCTTCATCCCTTATTGAACCACCCGGTTGAATTATAGCGCTTACTCCCAGTCTGTGAGCTTCCTCGACACTATCAGAAAACGGGAAGTGNNCCCTTTCCGTTGGTCCCTGCCATTTCACCAGCGATTTTAAGCGCCCTGATTCTTGAGGTCTGTCCGGCACCGATGCCGACTGTGGAAAGATTTTTAGCCAAAACTATTGCATTGCTTCTTGCATGTGCAACGACCTTCCAAGCAAAAATTAGATCCTCCATTCCTTTGGGGTCTACAGCCATCGTTGTTTTTTTCTCTAAACTGGAAGGCATGACCGTCATAGGTGACTGAAGAAGCAGGCCGTTGGAGACCGATCTGATCCGGTTACCTGTATCCCTTTCGAATACTGCTTTCAGTATCCTGAGATTTTTTTTCTTTTTAAGGATCTGAAGAGCCTCCGGTTCGTAATCCGGTGCTATTACTATCTCTGCAAAATGTTTAGACATTGCGCTTGCTGTTGGGACATCAAATTTGGTGTTTGTTGCCATTACAAATCCGTAAGCCGATTCCGGGTCTGCCTCAAATGCCTTTTCGTATGAATCGACAAGAGTATTCGCAGATGAGACGCCGCAGGGGATAAGATGCTTGACAATAACTGTTGTTTTCTGATCAAATTCAAGTACAGTCTCATAAGCAGAATTTGCATCAAGGATGTTGTTATAGGACAGTTCTTTTCCATTCAACTGGGTTGCATTCGCAATTCCTCTCTGCGTGCCATCCGTATAGAACCATGCATTCTGGTCAGGATTTTCGCCGTATCTGAGCTTCTTCCCATTTCTGTAGGAAATGAATAAATCACGCGGACTTTCCATTCCAATTAGAGACCTGTTAAGAGCGTTGTAGATTAAGATGTCGTAATCGGCAGCGGTAGAAAATGCTTTTAGTGCAAGATACTTTCTAGTGCTCTCTGATACGGTTCCGCTGTCTGTGATTTCCCTTGATACCTTCTGGTAATCTGCTATATCACAGATCACTGTCACATAACGGTAATTCTTGCCTGCGGATCTAATAAGTGTGATCCCGCCTATGTCAATATTCTCTATCATACTTTCAAGGTTGTTTTCCTTTGCGGCTTCTGCAAAGGGATAGAGGTTGCATATGACCATATCAAATTCAGGGAAATGAAGATCCGAAAGCTGTTTCCTGCTTAATTCATCCCGCGGAGAAAGGATCCCAGCCATAACTCCAGGAGTAAGTGTCTTTACCCTTCCACCCACGAGTTCCTGAAAACCTGAAAGTTCCTTTGTTCCCTTTGCGTTTATGCCCTTGGAGAGAAGATATTGCTGGGTGTTTCCGGTGGCATACACCGTATCGCCCTCTTTCATAAAACTGGAAAGAAAGCCCGCAAGTCCTTCCTTATCATGGCAACTGGCTAAGATATTCACACTTCTGCAATCTTAAATTGATAATATTGTTTTCTAATTCCATTTACAATTTCATCAACCTGTGCATTTTGCCTGCCAATACCGACAGCGGGCTCATTCTGCTTAATCGATGCAAATCTACGAGCAAGATGATGAAATTAAAAAGCGTGATGGATTAAACAAAAGGAATGGACATGCCATCGCCTCTTGGATCTGAGCCGCCTGCGACCGTTCCGTTTTCAAGAAGGCTTACAATCTGTGCATGACCGAGTTGTGATGAGAAGCCCAGATTCCTGACTTCCCATTTTCTGAAATCTCTTTCTATATTCCTTTTCAGATCCGGGGTTTCGCATACGAAGTTTGATGGTTTTTCGTAAATTGTGTAGGGAAAGGCCCATCTTGGATTGTCCAGAATTCCCTGAGGATCAGAAAGATCTTTCATAAGTGGAAGTACCATCTGGATGTGTAGCTGCGGCTGTATGTCGCCGCCCATGGACCCAAAGGATGCCTGGAATTTGCCGTTGTTTTCGAGCATCCCGGCACAGAGAGTGTGGAAAGTCCGCTTACCCGGTGCGAGAGCGTTGTGATGCCGCGGATCAAGGGAAAAATAGGAACCCCTGTTCTGAAGCACAAAACCTGTTCCCTCTGGAATTATCCCAGATCCAAAGCCCATATAGTTGCTCTGTATCCAGGATAGGCTGTTTCCCTCATTGTCTGCGATGCAAAAATAGGTGGTGTCTCCGCGATCTCCCTTTGGAGATGCTCCGGACCAATCGAATCTGTCAGTCCTAAGCAGATCTTCAGCATAGTCTTTTGACGTAAAAAATTCCGGCAACTTATGGAAATCTGGATCGGTAATTTCCTGATCCCTCTTCGAATATGCAAGTAGACCAGTCTCAAGGAGTGTTTTAAAAGAGGATTGGGTAATTTCCTTATCACCGGCGGATGCTTGAAGCAAATTCAGCCAAAGTATTACCGTTGCACCCTGACTGTTCGGGCTTGTCTCGTAAACAGAAGTGTCGCCTATTTCTGTTTTCAGGGGTGATCCAGTCGTAACATGGTGTTTTAAAAGATCGGCATCTGAAATAAGATTTTCAGTTCCGTCAAGCCCTTTCAGTATCCTGTCTGCGAGATCACCGTCGTAAAATGACTGCAGACCGTTTTCAGCCAGAGAACGAAGGGACGATCCAAGATCCTTTTGCTTGAAGACCGTTCCAGGCCCGGGTACTTCTCCGTTGGGAAGGAAGATTCTTTTCCATTCGTCGAACTGGAAGAAGTATCGTGAGCTCCCCATTATAGAGCTGGAATAATTGTGTGTTACAGGAAAACCATTCTCAGCAGCTTTTATGGCATATGAAAGAAGGTCATTCAGTTCCATGGTGCAGAATTTTCTGTATATTTCATCCCATCCACTTACAATACCTGGAACGGTGATTGCTGAATTGTGTCCCCTGCTCGGCAATGTTTTGAGTCCTGAATCTGTAAAATAGTCGATGTTGGCGCGCATGAACGCCCTG
>DAQB01000162.1 GCA_002502705.1 Thermoplasmatales archaeon UBA582
GGGTATCAGCACTTGATTTCATTCAATTCAATTCAAGGCTTTCAGGCATTAAATACAGACTTGCATTCCAGAATCTCTCATCAGGGTGGATAACCATGGACAAGGTATCGCTTGCGAAGCTCATGCGAGAATGCTTTGTCCAGAGGCTTGGCACATTCTATTCCCACCTGAACAGGGAAGACGCACTGGATGCAATGGGAGACCTTATGGAAATGATAGATTATGTTTCCGAAAGCTGGAAGAACATCAAGGGCCGCAGGGTGTCGGAACTTGGACCGGTTAACCAGATGCTTTTTCCTCCATGCATAAAGGAATACCTGATCGAGATGCGGGAAGGCGTCAACCTGCCACATATGGCAAGGTTCACGCTTACAAGCTTCCTGCACAAGATTGGAATGAAGAATGAGGACATCATGGCCCTTTTCCGCACAGCTCCCGATTTCAATGAGCGCCTTACTGAGTACCAGGTAAACCACGTTACAGGGCAGTCCTCCGGTACAGAATATTCGCCACCCAAGTGCGATGTCCTGAGATCCAATCATCTCTGTTACTGGGGAGAAGACAAGCTCTGCCACCAGGAATGGCTGAGACACCCGCTGCAGTATTACATGATAAAAAACAGGAAAAGATAATTAAAGCAATTTTCTTTCGATCGCCTTTATGAGAGTCGTCTTGTGGATTTCTGCCTCAATATCGTAAATCACTCCATCCTTCCAGGGTATTCTGGGATATCTACCTGACCTTGAGTCGAACTTTACCTGCAAGGATTGAAGTATATCCTGCAGTCTATTATCTGAAAAGTTCTTGGCAGCGTTCAAAGCAACTCTCCTTCCCAATCTCCTAGAAATTAATGGATCGAAGTAGGCGGAATATAATGTTATCTTCATAGCAGAATTGCGTTTATGACCCCAACCTGTCCAGGTCTGGAAGTTATTCTGGCAAGTCCCTTTTCTGTCTCGATGACAGTGCCAAGTGTCATGATATTCCTCTGCACGTAATGTGGATTCGCTGGATTCTCTTTGACAGTTACAATCTTAACCCTGGACATCTTCTTCTCCTTCGGGTCATACAGGTTTGCGAATTCAGCCCTCCTGATTGCCACCTTAACGTTGCCTCCAAATACCCTCAGGACCGATCTTGATGCTGTCCCAGTTCTCGGTAGCGTGGGTTCACGTCCAAGTTCATATCTTCTCTTCGATCTGGCCTGAACCCTCTTTCCACCTGTGAACTTCTTGTGACTCTTACCCTGAAATTGTGTCATTCAATCGGTAATGCTTTGCGATTATATGAAAGTGACTCAATCTATCCCATATAGAAGTATCAGTTTCACGTTATTGATTGATTTGCATATAGTATTTCATAGTAAGATAGGTTTTGAATTGAATACTATATTCATTGAATTACATAATCTTCAAAATAAAGCCAAATGCTGTGAACTAACTGGACTTTCTTTTTTAGGAACATAGCGTATTTACAATCAGCTTAACTTATTTTCTCCAAGAACAAAATCCCATTGCCCATATAGGTAAACTCTGCGATTATTTTCTGTTCAGATATAATATCTCCTTAATTCAAAAGGTTAAGATGATATTAGGTCCGTCTTCTATCCTTTTATTCAAACCCTAAATTTATATACCATGCTATGATGTAGCACGGCTAATGTCTGAAAGTGGTGGTTTACTTTATCGGCGACGATAAAGAACAAAAAAAACATCTTGAATTGTTGAGAGAAAGGATACTTAAGAACACTGAACAATTGATTTCTGCTTACAGGGAAAGGATGTATCTTGCCGATAAGATAAGTGAGATAAAAAGAGGATCTGGTAAGCCCGTAAGAGACCGACCGCGCGAGGTTCTGGTAAATAGTTTAATCAATCCCCAGAATGAACTGGAAAGTGCCTTCCTTAATATGATATTTGAATCAACTATTCTTGCTCAGATTAAAGGATTTGAGCCCTTTCATGGTTTAAACAATGATAGATTCTGCATTAAGGGAGACAGGGAATTCCTTCTTTATATCGCATCAAAAATATCATGCAGACCGGGTGATGAATTATATTTTGTGGCCCCTGAAGAAAGCATGTTCACAGAATCTGCCTCGTTGTCAGGTGCACATGTAATTACAGAGCGCGTTGATAAATATGATTTCTGTATTAACCTAAAATCCTTCCATGGCACAGAAGACATAGGATTCCTTGATGTAGACAGCCTAACTATCTCCTCTAAAATACTGACAAGAAATAAGATATGTGCTAAAATTCTGGTCGAGAGCTGAAATGAAAATAACAGTCCTTGGTTCGTCGGGCAGATTTGGAAGTTTTGTGAGTGAATATTTCAGATCACATGGCAATACTGTCATCTCTTTAGATCTGAATACTTCACAAAGTAATTTAGCTGATTCCTTGAGTTCCTCGGATATATCATTATTAGCTACACCCTTAAAAGAAGCCATCAGATATGTTGAAGAATACTCGGAAGTGACTCAACTGGTTGAGGTATGCTCAGTAAAAGCCCCATTTAAAAAATATTCTGGAAAGATATTAAGCATACATCCATTCTTCGGTCCTGAATCCTTTAAGGATTCCTCAAGACGAAAGATTGCATTGATCACTGACATTTGCCCGGACAATTCTGAATATATCATAAAAGAACTCTTTCCTGATTGTTCCATTTTAAAGATGGATGCTGATGAACATGATCGCATGATGGCATCCGAACAGGGGCTTCCTTACCTGCTCTCACTATACTTCAGGAAATCTGAAAGATCAATTCCACCTTTTAGCGGATCCGGTAAGATGTTAAAAGAAATTTTACAGTTACCAGGGAGGGAATCGATCGGGGTAATGAGGGATTCTATCACAGAAAACCCGGAGGTAAAGATTCTTCTTTCGGAGTTGAATGAATTTTTTCGCAAACTTGATAGCAGGAGCTAATTACTCATTTGAAAAATATTTCATTCCTCATATGATCACACTTTTTAGGACCCTAAAAGAATTCTTCCAAAGGACGTTATCTGCCTGCGATTCAAGAAGTACAGCAAGATCTCTGATCTTATTGATGTTATCAAAGCCCTTGGGTGTTTTTTCATCAACTAAGCCAAGAAAATCTGTCCCGATTGCAACATGATCCCAGCCGAATTTATTGCCTATGTATTCTGCATGTGCCTTTAGATCTGAAATTTTTGGATCTGCACTCAGAGTCGCAGGAATGGCAGTGATACCTATGACACCTCCAGTATCACGTATGGCTTCTATTGAAATATCGTCAAGGTTTCTTACATGTTTCATTATTTTCATTGAATTTCCGTGAGAACATACAACCGGTTTCTTTGAAATTTTGCATGCTTCAATGATAGTGTTTTTGCTGGAGTGTGCCAGATCAACTATCAAACCAATTTCGTTGCATATTTCATTCAGTTCTTCTACTGCTCCGGTCAGGCCGTAATCTTTCCTAGACATGCACGACGCTGCAAATTTTGTGTCATAGTTCCATGTCAGACCAAGGCAGCGTACTCCAAGATCTTTTAGGATATATGCATCAGATGGATCATTAAGGACATCTGTACCCTCTAAAGATATCAATAAACTGAGCCCATCCAGAACTATCTCCGACGCTTTCCTTATCAACGGTATTTTTAGATATCTGCTAATTTCACCATAGAACTTGATCTGATCTATTGCAGTCCTGAATGATGGATATGTAGTTCTTTCAAGAGTTTTTATTTTCACGCTCTTCTTTTTCTTCTGATATTTCCAGCCGAGTACATGCGGGTATACCACTCCAAAAACGATACTGTCACCAATTTTACGCAATTGCTCTATGCTTGACTGGCTTGAACCAGAAATGACATTCATACTTTGAGAAGAAAATGCAAGGTCTTCAAGTAAATCTATAAATCTCATTGAAAGTAAATGATAGACCTATGTTATAATGTTATTACTACTTTGAACAGAGACAATAAATGAGATATTTACTCCAGACTCAGTCATAATATTATTTGCCAAAACCTCTTTTAGCCTTATACGTAGGGATAAGGAATTTAAACTTAGCAGCTCCTCAGTTATATTGATAATTTCTGTTGCATAGTCTAATATGGAGCAAAGATTATTTCTTTCTTCTGACTAAAAACACAGCTGACGCTATGATTGCAACTGTAATTATTCCTGCAATTCCATATAGTTCGGTGGTGGAAATACCTGAACTGGAGGTTTTATTGTTATTACTAACACTTTTCGTGAAAGGTATAGCAATATCTAAATTTTTTCCGCTAACATTTATGTTTCCTGAAGAATTTGATATAGTGTATCCGCTAACAGATTCAATTTTATACGAATAAGTACCATTTGGGGCAGTGAAAGCAATAGTGCTTCCTGTTGATGATTTATTTGTATCATTGAATGTTACTGACCATGAAGCTCCAGACGGAAGACCGGTTTCTGTAAAATTAACCAGGTATTCGGAGACACTGGATTTAACCCCAACGAAAATAAGCTGGTGGGTGACATTGCTTCCAGATACTGTTATGGTTCCAGTTAAGGGCGAAGTCAGATATCCATTTACTGAACCAATCGTGTAAGAATAAGAACCATTGGGTTCATAGAAGTTTATTGTGCTCCCCGTTGATGATTCAACCGATCCGTTTAATGATACAGACCATGAAGTCCCAGTCATCAAACCAGATTCTGCGAAAGTGACAGCGTATTTATGGGGCGGGTGATAATTGATAGATATTACACTTATACTTCCTGAAAGAATATTAATTACATACATATTTCCGTTTAGACTGTTATAAACGACGCCGGAAGGATGTGACCCGACACTTATGTTTGCAATTACTGCACCTTTGGACGGGTCTATGACAGATACATTATCAGACTTTACGTTGGAAACATACAAATAACCATTCAAAGGATTAAATGCGACGTCGAACGGGTCTAACCCGACTTTAATGCTTGAAGTGACTTTGTTTGTTGATCCATTTATTACTGTAATATTGTTAGAGCAAAGATTGGCAACATAAATATTACCATTTAATGCGTCGATAGCTGCTTCTGTAGGCTCAGAACCAACTGTAATGTTTTTTATAAATTTGTTTGTGGAGCCATTTATTACTGACACATTGGATGAAAAAAGATTTGTGACATACACATAGCCATTAGATTGGTCAACTACAGCGCCATATGGACCAACACCCGCTGTAACGTTCGCTATAACTTTATTTGTGGAGCCATTTATCACAGAAACATTGGATGATTCGAAATTCGGCACGTACAGGTTTCCATTTAATGGATCAAATGTTACTCCAATAGGGTACGAAACATCTTTAATGCTTGCGGTTACCCTATTTGTTGTAGTATTGATCACTAATACATCGCAAGAACCAGAGTTTGCTACGTACATATATTCATTTAATGGATCAAATGCTATACCACTTGTTCCTGAACCATTTGAAAACCCTGTAACTCGATTAGTTGAGCTGTTGATCACGATTACAGAACCTGCTTCGTTTACGACGTATAGATTTCCGTTTAATGGGTCAAAAGAACCACATATAGGAGAATAGTCCGTAATTATTTTTGAAATTACTTCGTTTGTTGTGCCATTAAACACTGATATGATGTATGCACCAGGAACAGAGATATAGAGATTCCCATTGGATCCATCGAATGCTACAGCAACCGGTTGAGTTCCCACATAAACATTTGAGATAAACTTATTAGTCGAGGTGTTGATAAACGATATGGATCGGGAGCCAAAATCTGTTACATACAAATACCCACTTAACGGATCAATAGCAGCCCAATATGGGTTTAACCCAACGCTAATGCTACTATTCAGCTTGTTAGTAGAGCCATTGATTACTGAGACATTACAGGATTTTAGATTCATGACATATAGATAATCATTTGATGGATCAAACGTCACTCCAAATGGACATGACCCAACTGTTAGGCTCGCAATGACTTTGTTCGAGGAGACATTAATTACTGAAAGATTGTCCGATCCTGAATTAGAGACATACAAAAACCCATTAATTGAATCTAAAGCTATCCCTACTGGGGCGTAACTTACATTTATGCTTGCCGTCACTTTGTTTGAAGTTCCATTAATTATTGAAACATTGTAAGACCCGGTATTAGCCACGTAGACATTGCCATTTAAAGGATCAAAAGTCACTCCAAAAGGGGCGACTCCCACTGGAATACATTTTATTACCTTGTTTTCCGTAGCATTTATAACAGAGACTGTATGAGAATTTGCATTGGTAACATAAATATAACCATTTGAAGAATCAAATGCAATCTGCATTGGGTCATTTCCAACAGGAATTAGACCGATGATTTGATTTGTGGAACCATTGATAATTGATACGCTATCACCACCTGTACCAGCGACGTAGACAAATCCATTTAAAGGATCAGCAACAATTCCTGCAGGACTTATTGAATTGGTGTAATTGAAGTTACCATTTACCAGAGAGTTGTTTAACAAAACCAGAGTGGATTGCACATATCCTGTATTTTGCTGATCAACATTGGATTGAAAATTGTAACCAACATCATTTGAATTATAATCTGAGGCAATTGCTGACAGCGATAGAAGCAGAAACACAGTCACAATGAAAACCCTGTATTTCATTAGAATGTAACCCTCTGGATATATATAAAATGTCGTATTTAAATTGTAGAATGCCAAATTTCTAATCCTACAGCAAGGTTAACATAAATCTATCCATTTTACCATAATATGCCTGATGTAATCGAATTGAGGTCATTTTGCATTATTATTTTCGCCTTTCTGGTTCAATAATAATATGGTAAATCATTTTCCAATTAGCCTTCTATTACAAGTTAACGTGAAAATAATACATTCACAAGCGCTTTGTTGACAGGTCCATACTTTTTATGCCTTTTGTTAGAGTAATTGACAATCAATGGATATAATCTTTGATCGGACGAATTTTTATTTTTCAAGCTTCTGCTTCAGATAGAACATGCTTTCCGGATCGCAGAGGATTATTGCTTCCTGGAAATTGTCTATTCGCTTAACATTATCGACAGTCTTGTTCATGAATGGAACCCACAGATCTGTCTCTATTTCAGGAATAAAACTTGTCCTCATGAGCTTCCTTGCACTGAATATTGAATCAGTCTCAAATGAATTGACCTTTGCAGGGTCAGTCCAGAAAGATGAAAGATATGTCCAGATTGTTGTATCCATCATCTCCATTATATTCTTCTTTGTTACAAAATCCGGATCGTCCACACCCCTTGAAAGCACCTTCTGCCTCTCTTTCTCGAGTTCATAGGCTCCGGACCCTGCATAAAGCAGCCTCTTTCCTGTCTTTTTGGAGATAAGGTATTCAATCTCCGGCGCAATTCTATGCCTTATTACATCATCTTCAGAATAGGCCGCAACGATAATTCTTTTCTCGGACATTTTAGCCACGTAATCGGCAAATTTCTCTATTGAATAGTTTGCAATCCTGTCATGCCTGCTACCTAGGCATATGACAAATGTCATCGGGATGCATAGGGCAACTACGATAATTAGCTTTCGCGATTCACTGAATTTGGATATAAATACTTCCTAGACATTTAGATATAAATGCTGTCAGTTTTATTTCCCAACATTTATTCCTTTGTTCTATTTCTTGCCGGCATAATATTTCTGTGGTTTATCCTTGGCGAAAAGGATACTGAATCTCTACTTCTATTCTTTTTCACTGTAGTTCTTTCTTTTATAATTGTCATAACTGGAGATGTATATGCAGCTCTTTCTGCAGACCTGATCGTTGCCTTGATGGATAATTTTTATAAAAAGAAATTCTACTTCATCTTCCCTCTTCTGGTTATAGATTTCGTGATTGTGATTCTCTTCTATCAGGTATACCTTTCTGATATTCTTCTTTCCATCTCGGTATCGGCAATAATCGCAGTTGCTTTCTCGTCAAACCTTAAATCTGGCGTATTGCAGAATGAAAAAGCGAAGGGGAAGGATTCAAAGATAGAGAGAAAAAGAGATTTCTTCCAGATATCGTCGGGTGTTATCCTCCTCCTTATCCTGTATTTCTTTCCTGTTAACATATCATTTTCGCTTATTCTTATAATTTTACTTCTGCTGTTGCTACTTGGCAATACCGCATCCATTGGAACCTGGACATCAGCAAGCAGGTTCCTTTACAAAATGGAAAGGGAACATACCACGCTTGGAATCGGTTCCATTATGATAGCTGCGGGAACACTTTTTGCTGTAGCGTTGATATCGAACAGGCAGTGGTCGCTGATAACTGTCTTTATCGTACTCATTGGCGATTCTGTATCAAGCCTGGTTGGAATGAGGCTTCCAGTTAGAAAACTTCCATACAGCAGAAAGAAGAGTTTTGGTGGGTTTATCTCCATGCTCATTGTGACAATAATTTTCGCAATAATTGTTTCAGGAGGCATATTCCTCTATCCCCTGCTATTTCCTGTAGTGGGAACTATCGTTGAATCATTCACTGCCAGGCCGCTTGACGATAATCTCACTGTTCCATTTTCGCTTGTACTCCTTAACCTTATTCTAATCTGAAAAAATAGATAACCTCATCTTTACCGGTTTGAGAAAACGAGTTCTTTTTGTAGAAAGAGAAGGCATGAGAATTTCTATCAACCCATAGGGAAACCTCCTCAAATGCCTCCTTCAGGTTCTCCCTTATATGATCGAGAAGATATTTTCCAATTCCTTTCCCCTGGTATTCGGGCAGAACAAAAAGATCGCTGATAAGTGGTATACCATCTTTGAATGTTGAGATAGCCATGGCAACTATTCTTCCCCCTGATACAAGAACCGGGGAGGCGCTGTTGATGATTTTTCCTGATGCCTTTCCCTCCAGTAATTCATGCAACTTGGTTATCCTGTCCTTTTTATTCTTTGATATCAGGATGTATTCCCTTTCCTCCCTGAATGCTTCAATAAGCGATCTATCCATTTCTTCGATGTCAGCCATCTCGATTGAGATAAGGCTAAGATGATCAGGAAGCCTGTTTCCAATACCTGGTAGTTTTGTGCTCCCCCTCATTTCAACCCGTTCAATAACGTCTATTCCTTTTTCTTTTACATAGTCGGTGAAGCACTTTCCGCCGTTGAATGGCGCATTGAACAGAAGGAGTAATCCCGAGGAACGTGCTTCATTCCTGGCCCACGTGATAAGTGTATCCAGCCTCGTCGTATTGACGGCTATGTCAGTCTCAAAACCAAAGTGAGCATACATTCGGTCTGAGAAGTCGTTCGGTCGAATCAGGAAAGCATAGGCAACTACAATATTATCCGATATTATTACCCTGGATTTCAGGTTATTTTGGTCAAGCATGGCAATGATACCTGAATACATTTCCCTGATGTTTGAGGAATCCAGAACCTTTTCGTAATAGGATATCTCATTTTCAAGGATTGCAGACCAGTCGAGTTTCACGTTGTTGACTTCCATAATATCTTATATGTGATTGCCTCTTTTTATTAATACGATACTGATATACAGAATATATGATAAGCGACGAGCAGAGAACCAGTGATCTGGGACGTATAGCACTGAAGTTCTCTGAATATTACAGAGGCAAGATCAGGGTCCTTCCAAAGGTACCGATCAATTCACTGAAGGATTTTNNACATCGATCAACAAAAACACCGACGAAGCCTATAATCTGACAGGAAAATGGAATTCCGTCGGTATCATAACGGACGGGACGAGGGTTCTTGGACTCGGAAACGTTGGACCAGAAGCCTCCCTTCCTGTAATGGAGGGGAAAGCAATGATATTCAATTATCTTGGTGGTGTCAATGCAATTCCAGTCCCTATCCGGGTATCGGATAAGGATACATTCATTAAGGTCGCATCGGCACTGGAACCATCTTTTGGTGCATATAACCTTGAGGACATTGAATCACCGAAATGTTTCTTTGTTCTGGAAGAGCTGCAGAAAAGTATGAACATACCGGTATGGCATGACGATCAGCTTGGAACTGCGTGCATAACGCTGGCAGGTCTGATCAATTCGCTTAAGATCGTTGGAAAGAAGAAAGATGATGCAAGTGTCGTTCTTTTTGGATCCGGAGCAGCTAATATAGCAACTGCATATCTCCTGGAAGCAGCAGGATTCGATATGAAGAAAATAGTGATAGCGGACAGCAAGGGGGTCCTGAATCCTGACAGGTCGGATATTGACTCGTTGATGTTCACAAATCCATGGAAGTACAGGCTTGCCATGGCAACAAACGGAGAGCGGATATCAGGCGAGGCTTCAAAGGCATTCAAAAGTGCTGATATCGTCGTTTCGGTGAACAAATCTGAACCGGGAACAATACACAGGGACTGGATATCCACGATGAATAAAGATGCAATAGTATTTGCACTTGCCAATCCATCTCCAGAAATTTGGCCGGGCGATGCGAAGGAGTCTGG